>NZ_JBHUVA010000066.1:0-37862 GCF_042670805.1 Micromonospora sp. NPDC057141
CCCGGCCACCCCTCCGGCGCCCCGATCAGCGCCGCCGACCATTCGTGATCCACTGAGGACGACCTCCGAAGCTCGTACGCCGGACAGACGACTGTCGGTGGGCGGCCCGCGACAGGCCGCCCACCAGACGCCGCCGCGCCACCGTGGGTCACGATCCGACCGTGGGTTCGGGTTCGGTCGGTGGCAGCGGTATGCCGAGTTTCAATCGATGGTGACGGTGCCGATCTGCACCGCCCATGACTGCACGGCGGCGGTGCGTAGTTCGACGGCCACGGTGCCGGCCGGCAGCGCCGCCGAGGTGATGGTCCGCCGGACCCACCCGTTGGTGGTCGCCACGGCCGCAGAGGCTGACGTCGCCACCGTCGTCGTGCCTCCGGTGGCGTCGACGGCGACCACGGTGAGCGCGGTCGGCTGCTGAGCGAACAGGTAGGTCCGCACGGTCACCGCGTCGCCGGCGAAGGCGGCCCACCGGAGCCAACCGGCGGCGGCGTCGGACCTGCTGAACCGGGACGGGTCACCGTCGAAGTTGGACAGTGGCCCGCTGGTGTCGATGGTGGCGTTGGCCGGGTGTCCGGTGCTGACCAGCCAGTCGTCGGCCAGATCGACCAGGGGGGCCGGGGCGGCCGACGGCGCCGCCTCGTGCATACCGCGGCTGGGCGCCGAGGCGGTCGGCAGCCAGTTGCCGAACAGGTCGCGCAGCCCGTTGGCCGGCACCACCTGGCCAGTGGAGATCGCCGGCGAACCGGCTGCCAACCGGAAGCCCTGGGCCACGGCGAAGCCGTTGCCGGTGGCGTTCGGGTTGACGAAGTGCGGATCGGTGGTGATCTTCTGCGGGTCGGCCGGTTCGCTGGCCGGATGGTTGCCGGAGAAGAGGTTCCCGGAGAAGATCGCGTTGGTGCCCAGCCCCGGGAACGTGTACTGCCCGGTGCCGTGGTTGGCCACGATGTTGTTCACGAAATACCACGTACCGGGCGTGGTCGGGGCGCAGGCGCCGGCGTCACCGTCGCAGTGGATGGGGTTGGCCGGCGAGCCGCTCGGAATGACGATGGTGTTGTGGTAGATGCGCACCGGGGCCGGAACGCCGTAGGAGAAGGTGATCACGCCCTTCTGGCCGCCCCAGCCGTCGTTGACGCTGAGGTTGTAGCGGGCCACCGTGCTGTTCGAATAGCCACCCATGAGCAGCAGGAAGCCGCCCTCGTTGTCGTGCGAGTAGTTGTACTGCACCCGGGTGTTCGAGCTGCCCAGGTCCACGTCGAAGCCCTGACCGTCGGTGCCGTGCAACCGGGTGCCGGACACCTCGTTGAACTGGACGATGGTGTTCATCGCCCGGGTCGGCCAGAGACCCGCCGAAGCGGCCATGGTCGAGCCGACGATGGTGCGCTGCCCCGCGCCGCGGACCACGTTGCTCTCCAGCAGCGCGCCATCGGTGCCGAAGGCGAGGATGCCGTCCGAATCGGGATCGATCACGGTGTTGCCCCGGACCACCACCCGGGTGGACAACGCCGACTGCACGACCACGAGTTGATCGGTGGTGAAGTAGCTGGCGTCCCACACCACGATCCCGGTCCGGCCGACCTGCTGGACCCTGTTGTTCTCCACGGTGAGGCCGTCGAAGTTGGCGCCCAACTGAGTCGTGTCGGCCACGATGCCGCCGTTGACGTGGGCGTCGATGCCGGTGCAGTGGAAGCACCCGTTGACGTCGTGCACCGTGTTGGAGCGGATGACGATGCCCCGCACCGTGCTGTTGGCCACGGTGTTGCGCACCTGGATGCCGGCCCGTGCGACACCGTCGACCGTCAGGCTGCCGAAGTTGTCCGCTCCGGAGTCGCTGACGATGTCGAGGTTCTGAATGGTCCAGTAGCTCTGGTTCTGCAGCGACACCACCGCGCCACCGGCCAAGCTGTGCCCATCGAACCGGGGCAGCGCCCCGGTTCCGTACGCGGAGATGGTGATCGGGGCGGTCGCGCTGCCGGATCCCTTCGGGGCCAGTTGCCCGGCCCAACTGCGACCCCGGGCGAAGAGCACCGTGTCGCCGGCCGCGAAGGTCGTGCTGTTCACTTTGGACAACGTCTTCCAGGCGGTGGCCGGGCCGGTGCCCGCGGCCGCATCGTTGCCGGAGACCGAGTTGACGTAGTAGGTGGTGGCCGCGGCCTGCGCCGGACTGGCCAGGGACAGCCCGGCGCCGGCGGCGACCGAGGCACACAACAGACTCAGCAGTGCGGTCCGAGAGCTTCCGAGGTGGAGTCGGCGTACGGACATGGGCATGCCTTCCCGGTACGAGGGTTCGCCACTGGTGGTGGAGTGAATGGGATGTGATCAGTCCTTGACCCCGGCGTTGAAGCCGGCGGACGACAGCAACTGCCGCTGGAAGATCATGAAGACGACGATGGGGATGATCGAGGCGAGGACCAGTGCCGCCAGGAACGTGGACAGCTCGGTGCTCTTCTCGATCGCCGGGAGTGCCACCGACACCGGACGCAGGGTCGGGTCACTGAGCACCAGCGACGGCCACAGATAGTCCTTCCACGATCCGATGGCCGCGAGCAACGCGACCACCCCGAGGATCGGTCGGCACAACGGCAGCACCACCCAGACCATGGTCCGGATCGGTCCGGCACCATCCAGGCTGGCCGCCTCGCACAGCTCCCGCGGGAGCCCGCGCAGATAGCTGGTGGTCAACAGGACGCTGAAGGCGTTGGCCCCCGCCGGCAGCCACACCGCCCAGAACGTATTCTGCAGGCTCAACCCGGTGCCGAACAGGTCCACGACGGTCAGGTACAGCGGGACGAGGGACACCACCGAGGGGATGAAGATCGTCGTCAGGATGCCGGCGTTGAACACCGGTGCCCACTTCGGACGGAGGACGGCGATCACGTAACCGGCACTGAGGGCGATGAGCACCGTCATGACCATCGACCCAAGCGCGGCGATCACCGAGTTTCTGATCAGCCGGATCGTGTCGACGCCGCTCGTCGCCTGGGTGTAGTTCTCCCAGTGACCCAGGTTACCCAGCACCGACATCGGTTGACGCAGGGTCTGCTGAGTGGTCCCCAGCGACGCCGCGACCAGCCACAGCACCGGTCCGGCACCGGCCACGAAGATGCCGACAAGGACGAGACCGTGGAGCAGACGCAGGTACCGGGCCTTGCGCGGGTCCTGCCGTTCCTGGGGAGTGAGCAGCCCAGGATCTTCGGACTCACGTGCCTTCCGGTGCATTGCCGCTCCCCTGCTCACTGCTGCCACCGCCTGGTCAGCCGAAGGTAGATCCCCGACAACGCGGCCAGCACGACCGCCAGCAGCGCACCCAGCGCCGTGGCCGCGCCATAGTCACCCTCGCCTCCGAACGCGTAGCGGTACATCAGCAGCAGGATCGTCAGCGTCGAATCCTCAGGCCCACCTCCGGTCATCAGGAACGGTTCGGTAAACACCTGGGTCGCCCCGATGATCTGCAACAGCAGCATCACCAGGATGACGTTGCGGATCTGGGGCAGGGTGACATGCCAGATCCGGTTGAGCACGCCCGCGCCGTCGAGCGCGGCCGCTTCATACAGTTCCGCGCGCACCGAGGTCAGCGCGGCCAGGTAGATCAACACGCTGGTGCCGGCCCCGGCCCAGGTCGCCTGCGCGACGATCGACGGCATCGCCAGCTCGGGTGAGTTGAGCCAGGCGAAGGGGCCGAGCCCCGCCGCACCGAGGACCGTGTTGAGCAGACCGGTGGGGCCCGGGTCGAACAGCAGCTTCCAGAGCAGAATCGCGACAACTGGCGGAACGATGACCGGAAGGTAGGCCAGGGCGGCGAACAGCCGCCGGGCCCGTCCCGACACGGTCGACACGATGACCGCCAACGTCAACGGCAGAGGGAAGCCGAAGACGATGGCCAACACCGCGAACTCAGCGGTGTTCAGCGTCGCCGTCACCAGCCGCGGATCGGTCAGGACGTACTCGAAGTTGTTCGGACCAGCCCAGGCGTCCGGCCCGACGAACGTCGTACGGTGCACGCTCATGGACAGGCCCCGAATGATGGGCCACCAGGAGAACACCGCGAACGTCAGCAGGGCGGGCAGGGCCACCACCACAGCGGTGAGGTCGGCGGGTCGTCGGCGTCGACCACCCGACGCTGGTCTGGTCACCGGCAGTTCCTCCAGTCATCGCGACTCATTTCACCTTCGCTTCAGGCTCGGCGGCTCAGAGCTCAGCGGCTGAGCAGCTTCGCGGCGGTGGTCTCCGCCGCTGCGAGCAGAGCCGCCGGGTCGGCGTCCTGCCGGGTGATCACGGCCTGCACGACCGGGTCGAGCGTGCCGTAGATCTCCTGGCCCCTGACCGGCGGTTCACCTTGGACCTTCTGGTCGCCGATCCGATCGAGGTAGGGCTTGAAGTTGGCCACCGGAACGTTGTTGACCCCGGAGATCCAGGTGAGGTACTGGTCGTACAGGCTCTTGGTGACCACCGGCAGGCCGGGGATGGCCACGGCGGAACCCTGCTTGGCCTGTGCCGTCGCGGTGGCGACCGCGGTGGCCTGGTCGGTGTAGCGGAGCAGTTCGTGGAACTTGATCCAGCGCACGGCCGCCCGCACCTGGGCGGCGGAGGCCTTCGGGCTGACGATGTCGACGTTGCCGCCGGACAACGTGACCGGTGCCGCGCCAGGGGTTGCGGTGGGCATCGCGCCGAAGCCGAAATCCTTGGCCGGGAACCTCAGCAGCTCGGTGATCGGGGAGAACGCGTCGGACTGCAGAACGAACATGCCGACCTGGCCGGCGCCGAACGCCTGAGCCAGAGCTTGCGCGTTCATCAGACCGTTGGGTGACAGGGACTGGTCCACCCAGCGCATGTCGTGCAGCAGGTTCAGCGCGGCCACGCTCTCGGCGCTGTGGAAAGCGACCTTGGTGCCGTCCTCGTTGACCAGGCTGCCGCCCCGGGAGGCGATCTCGGCGCCGAGCACCCAGCCACCCTGGTTGTCCGTGGTGATCTGGGCCAGGCCGTACTTCCCGGTCTTCTGCTTGATACGCAGCGCAGCCTGCCGGACCTCGTCCCACGTCGTCGGTGGCTTGTCCGGGTCCAGTCCGGCTGACTGGAACAGCGCCCGGTTGTAGATCAGGCCCATCGCGTACGCCGACGTCGGCACGCCGTAGTAGTGGTTGGCCGCACCGGTGACGACGCCGAGCAGTTCGGGGCTGAGGTCGGCGGTGACGCCGGCGTCCTTCATGGCCGTGGTCAGGTCGGCCACCTGTCCGCGGGCGATGAGGCCCCGCATCTCGGTGAAGGGTACGCCGAGCACGGTCGGCAAATTGCCGGCGGCCAGGCGGGCCGCGAATGTCTGCGCGTCCCAACCTTCCTCGGTGGTCTGCACGGTGATCTTCGGATTCGCCGCCTGGAACGCGGCGACCTCCTTGTCGAACAGGTCGCGGCGCGCCTGCTCGGTCGCCGGGGGCCGGTTGCCGACGACGATGGTGGCCGGCTCGTCGGGCGCTTCCGCCGAGGTCTTCGAGGTACAGCCGGCAAGGCTGGCGCCGACAACAGCGCCGATGGCCAGAGCCCCCAGGAGGGTCCTGCTGATGCGTCGAAACGTCATGGAGAACTCCCTTGCCCGCCGTGTTGCCGGCGGTGGCGAGTGGTGTTAGCGTCGGGCACCCGAGCTGCCAAAGCGCTTTGGCAAGCAAAATGCCACGTCCCGCGACTCGACGCAAGAGCCAGTCCCGGGCTTGCCGAACCGGACCAGCAAAGGACCGCCTCGTGCTCATCACCACCCCCGCCTGCCACGGTTGGCAGCTACGCCACGCCGCCGGCCCCCGCCCCGACCGGGCGTCGACCGCGCGGGACGCCCCGATTCCGGCGCCGGTACCCGGCGATGTTCACATGGCGCTGGAATCTGCCGGAGTCATCCCAGATCCGATGGAAGACGACAATTCGGATATTCTCGGATGGATCGGGGAATCGGACTGGGAGTACACCACCCATGTCCAGCCGGTCCCCGCGCGGGAGCGGGTCGACCTGGTCTTCGAAGGCGTCGACACGGTGGCCGTGTTGTGGGTCAACGGCACCCGGATCGCGACCAACACGAACATGCACCGCAGCTGGCGGGTACCGGTCGACTTTCGGGCACAC
The DNA here is from genome assembly GCF_042670805.1 of Micromonospora sp. NPDC057141. NCBI lineage: Bacteria > Bacillati > Actinomycetota > Actinomycetes > Micromonosporales > Micromonosporaceae > Micromonospora > Micromonospora sp. NPDC057141. The sequence goes on from NZ_JBHUVA010000066.1 coordinate 6,103, forward strand.
CGGGGCATGCGCCTGCGACTGCTGCTCTCATCACCGGTGCGGGAGGCGCAAGACCAGCGGGACCGGCTGGGAGCGCTGCCGAGCGCATTCAGTCCGCTGCCGCCGTTCATCCGGAAGAAGGCGTGCGACTTCGGCTGGGACTGGGGCCCGGCGCTCACCGGTGCCGGGATCTGGCGGCCGGTGTCGGTTCAGGCCTGGGACACCGCCCGGATCTCCGCCCTGCGCCCGTCCGCGGTGCTGGTCGGCCGGGACGGCCGGGTCGACATCGACCTGGAGGTCGAACGGGCGCCCAGCGGCCGTGGTCGGACGTTGACCGTCGAGGTCACGGTGGCCGCGACCACCGTGACGCTGACCGTCCCGCCGGAGCAGGACCGGGTGCGCGGCAGCGTCGACGTGGTCGAACCCGAGCTGTGGTGGCCGGCGGGAATGGGTCCACGGCACCGGTACCCGGTCACCGCCGTGCTGCGCCACGCGGACACGGTTCTGGACACCGCGACCCGACAGGTCGGCTTCCGGACGGTACGGGTCGAACAGGAGCCCGACGACGCCGGAGGGATCTCGTTCGGGTTCACCGTCAACGACCGCCCGCTGTTCGTCACGGGGGCCAACTGGATCCCCGACGACGTGTCGATCGCCAAGGTGGACCGGGCCCGCATCCACGACCGGATCAGCGCGGCCCTGGCCATCGGGGTGAACCTGGTGCGGGTCTGGGGCGGTGGGGTGTTCGAGTCCGACGACTTCTACGACACCTGCGACGAACTGGGGATGCTGGTGTGGCAGGACTTCCTGTTCGCCTGCGCGGCGTACCCGGAGGAACCGCCGTTCAGCGCCGAGGTCGCCGCCGAGGCCAGGGACAACGTCACCCGTCTGATGCCGCACCCCAGTCTGGTGCTGTGGAACGGCAACAATGAGAACCTGTGGTTCTGGTTCCTGCACGATTGGGAGCATGTGGTGGGCCGACGCACCTGGGGGGAGGGGCTCTACTTCGACCTGCTGCCCGCGGTGGTGGCCGACCTGGACCCGTACCGCACCTACCTGCCGGGCAGCCCGTCCTCCGGCGACCGCTGGCGTGACCCCAACGACCCGGGCGCCGGGGTGGTGCACTGCTGGTTGCCCGCCGACTACCGGGCCTACGACGAGGTGCGGCCGCGGTTCGTGTCCGAGTTCGGTTTCCAGGGACCGCCGAGCCGGCCGACCTTCGACCGGGTGGTGCACGACGAGCGGCCGCACCCGTTCAGCCCCGGTGTGGCGCAGCGGCAGAAGGCACACGGCGGCACCGAACGGATCAACGAGGTGCTGGCCGAGCACTTCGGCGTGCCCGTCGACTTCGACGAATGGTACTGGCTGGCGCAGCTCGACCAGGCCCGGGCCGTGCGTTACGGCATCGAACGTTTCCGGTCACTGTCGCCCTACTGCCGGGGCACCATCGTGTGGCAGCTCAACGACTGCTGGCCGGCGATGTCGTGGTCGCTGCTGGACTACGAGGGCCGGTGGAAGCCGGTCGCCTACGCCGTGCGGGAAGCCTACCGGGACCAGGCGGTGATCCTGCGCCACGAAGCCGGCGGACCACGGGTGTCCGCCTACAACGAGACCCCGCACCCGTGGACGGTCACCGTGTCGGTGCAACGGTGGAGCCGGCGGCAGCGGCTCGGCGCCGACGAGGTGCTGATCGAGTGTCCGGCCAACGCGGCGGTCTCGGTTCCGGTGCCCACGTCGCTCCTGGCCGACCATCCGCTGCCGGCGGACCAGGCGTTGATCGCCACGGCCGCTGACCTTCGGTCGGTGTTGCTCGGCGCCACCGACCGGGACTTCGGCGCCGCGGTCCCCCGGTTCGCGGTGACCTCGACGGCGACGGTCGACGGGGTGCGGGTCGAGGTGAGCGCCGACGTGCTGGTGCGCGACCTGTTCCTGGCGGTCGACGAGATCGACCCGACGGCATGGGCGTCGTCGAACCTGGTCACCCTACTGCCCGGAGAGACCTGGTCCACGCGGGTACGCACGGCGGACCCGGCCGCGTTCACCGTCGACGCGCTCCGGTCGGTGCTCCGCTGGGCCCACCCGGCCACCGTGGCCGACCACACCTTCCGCGGTCTGAAGGATGTCTCGCCGGCATGACAGACCTGTCGCTGTGTGACGACGCGGGCCCGCCCCAGGCGCCGGCGGCCGCCGCGGGTTGCGGTCTGGTCAGCACCCGGTGCCTGCGGTACGAGGTCGGAGCCGACCTGACCAGCAGGATCGAGGTGGACGTGGCGCTGCCCTGGCTGGGCGCCACCGTCGCCAGTGACGACGAACTGCACTGGTACGTCTTTCCGCAGTTCGACGCGGCTGCCACGGACGTGCGGGACGCCTTCCGCTCGGCCGCCACCAGCATCGACCTGATCTTCGACGACGGCAGTCGCCTGCTGGACGACGCGGCACCCGACCCGGCCGGGGTGTCCAACCAGCCTCGATGCCGGGCCGACGTCGATGTCCCGGACCAGTGGAACCATCGCCGGATTCCGTTGCGCCGCTTCGCCGGACGGGTGGCCGTCGCGGCCCGGCTGGTGGTCGACCCGCCGCCCGGCACCGGGCCGGCCGGCCCGGTGTTGCGTGGCTGGCTCGACGGGATCGCGGTCCACCGGCGCCCCGCTCCCCCGGATGCGGCGGCCGGCCCGAGCGCGTTGGTGGACACCACCCGGGGCAGCCAGTCCAGCCCGCTCCGCTCACGCGGCAACACCCAACCGGTGACCGGGGTACCGCACGGCGGGGTGTATCTGGCTCCGGCGACGGACCTGAGCAATCCGCACTGGACGTACTCGTGGAACGCGCACGGTCCCGGGCCGGGCCCGGCCCTCGTCGGCTTCCTGGCCACGCGGGCGCCGAGTATCTGGATCGGCGACCGCGGGGCGGTCGCCTTCCGGCTCGGCCTGCTGTCCGATCAGGACGGTCTGCCGTTGCCGGAACCCTTCAGCCACGACGACGAAGAGGCCCGACCCTATCGGTACGCGGTGGGCACCCGGTCCGGCATCGTCGCGCGGGGCACGGCGACCAGCCACGCGATTCTGCTGGAGGCGACGCTTCCCGGGCCGGGCCGGCTCCACCTGACCGGCCTGGCGGCGCCGCTGCGCATCGTGGAGCATCACCAGCTCACTGACGCCGGGGATCACCTGCTGCTGGCCAGCAGCGTGACACCGAGCCCGCACGAACACGATCCGCTACGCGGGTACGCCGCGATCCGCCTCAGCGGGGCGGACCTGGAGCCCGACCCGCGTCCCGACGGTCCGCTGTTCACCGTGGTTCCCCGCCCCGGCGCCAGTCTGCGGATCGAATGCGGACTGTCGTGGCTGTCGGTGGAGCAGGCCGAGCACGCCCGGCAGACGCAGGTGGCTGACCGGCCACTCGACGCGCTGGCCGACGACGCCCGCCGCCGGTGGGACGGGCTGGTCGATCTGGTGGCCGCCCCCGATGCCGATGCGGAGCTGACCGCTCTGCTGGCCAGCGACCTGTACCGGCTGTCGCTGTATCCGACCCGACATGACGAGGACACCCCGGACGGCCGGCGCTACGCCCACCCCACCCGACGCGAGCGGGCCGACGACGACCGACGGACCGGGCGAGCCGTCGGCCAGGGCAGCATGCTGACCGACAACGGATTCTGGGACACCTACCGCACCTGTTGGCCAGCTTTCCACCTGTTGCTGCCGCAGCATGCCGGCGGCCTGGTCAATGGTCTGCTCGAACAGGTACGGGCCTGCGGCTGGTCGCCCCGATGGACGGCTGGCACGCCACTGGACGCGATGGTCGGCACCAGCCTGGAGGTGATCACCGCCGACGCGGTCGCCTCCGGCATCGCCGGGATCGACCTGCCCACGGCGTACGCCTCGGCCCTGCGCGACGCGACAGCGGCCAGCGACGATCCGCGCTTCGGCCGGCGTGGGATGCCTGCGTCCCTACGCCGGGGTTTCGTCGACGCCACCCACCCGGAGTCGGTGTCCTGGACACTGGAGGGCGCCATCTGCGATGCCGGCGCGGCGGTGCTGGCCCGGGCCGTGGCCGACCAGTCCGCCGGGGAGCGTCGGGAGCAGCTCCTGGCCGAGGCCCGCTACCTGGCGGTCCGGGCGTTGGCGTACCGGTCGTTGTGGGATCCGCGAAGCCGGTTCTTCCGGCCACGCCACGCGCACGGCGGCTGGGCCGACGAGCCGTTCGACCCTCGGGTCTGGGGCGGTGGGCACACCGAAACCAACGCCTGGGGATCCCGGTTCCCAGCCACCCACGACGGGAACGGTCTGGCGGCTCTGTTCGGCGGACCAGCCGCGTTCGGCGACGCCCTCGACGAGTACTTCGCCACCCCGGAGACCGGCCGGGCCGAGTCCGCCGGCAGTTACGGTTCGGTGATCCATGAGATGCCGGAGGCCCGCGATGTGCGGCGCGGCATGTGGGGGCCGTCGAACCAGCCGGGCCACCATGTGCCGTGGATGTACGCATACACCGACCGTCCGTGGCGCGGCGTCGAGATCGTCACCGACGCGGTCCGCCGACTGTTCCTCGGCTCGGCCATCGGGCAGGGCTACCCCGGCGACGAGGACAACGGCGAGATGTCGGCCTGGCACCTGTTCGGGGTGATCGGCCTGGCGCCCTTCCAGCCCGGATCCGGGCAGATGCTCATCGGCGTGCCGACCGTCGACCGGGTACGGCTGCGGCCGATCGGCGCGCCCCCGGTCGTGATCCACGTGCACGACCGGACCCCGTCCCGCCCGTACCCTCGGAAGGTAATGGTCGACGGCGCGGAATGGACCGAGGCGTCGATCGCGGTCACCCGGCTACATCGGGGCGCCACCATCGACATCCACTGTGGAGAGAAGCCGACGGCGTGGGCGCGACCGGGCTCCCGTCGGCCCTTCTTCGCCCCCGACGACGATCTGGACCGGCTGGCCGATCTGGTGGTCGGTGTCCATGGTGGCCGGGCCGAGGTGCACCCGGCCGGGTATCTGATGCGGGCGGGCGACCAGTTGCGGCTCGACCTGGCCGCGCACCTGCCGACCCGCCAGGCTCTGCTCACGGTCGGCCTACGGGATCCGGGTACCCACACGTTCACCCTGCTGCGCGACGGTCTACCGCTGCGGGCGTGGGTCGGCCAGGAGTGGCCGTGGCCGACCCAGACCCGACCGTTCACGGTGGCGCTGACCGGATCGGAACGCACGCTGACCCTGGTCTGGGACGGCGGTCCGGCGCTCATCGAACACGTCCAGGTCCTTGGCCCGCCCGCCGGTTGACGCCTCCGCGCACGGCCCGCCAACCACCTACGCGGGTCGACCCTGGCCGCCGACGTGGCCCGGTTGACCGCTCCACGGGTGGAGCGGCCGCCGAGGGGTGCCGCTGGTGGACGCCGCCGGGTTCACCGGGGAAGGGTTCCCGGGCACCGGTCCGGTGGCGCAGGCCGCGGTGCTGTCGCGACGGCTGCGGTCGGCACCGGTGAGGGTCAGACGGTGCCGAAGAAGCTCCTGAGTGCGGGAAGCCTGCGGATCAGGAACTGATCCAGGGCGAGGATGACCAGCAGGGACAGGCCAAACAGGGGCAGGAAGACGCCGAGCACCGCCATCGCACCGAGCAGGGTCCAGTTGCCCCAGACCGGGAGTTTCGCGCGAGGTGCGGCGAGCCCGGAGGCGGTGCTACGGCGGGTCCACCACATCATCGGGCCGGTGACGCACATGAAGATCACCGCGAGGCAGAAGAGCGTGGACAGGATCGTGTTGAGCGTCCCGAGGCGTCGTCCTTCGTGCAGCGCGATGCCCTGTGAGACCACCTTCGCCGCGGCGCTGTAGTCGTCGTAGCCGTACTGGCCGACGATGTCGCCGCTGTACTGATCGACGTGGATGGTCGTTTCCTTGCTGACGTCGGACTCGGCCGGGTTGCCGACGTTGTACCACTGGCTGCTCATCACGCTGAACACGCCTTTTTCGCCCTCGGGATACATGATCAGGTACGGTCCGGGGGCACCCTGAACCTGAGCCGCCGTGACCGCCCTGTCGATCGAGATCGGTGTGCCGGTGCCCGTGCTGGTGCCCTGCGGGGCGTTGCCGGAGGCCCACCCGGCGGGAGCCGACTGGCCGTCGGTGTCCTCGATCTGCTGCCGGATGGTGGACTCCGCGCCAGGATCGTCACCCCAGAGCCCGGAACCGCCCTGAACGGCCACCTGCTGGGCCTTGGCACCCCAGAAACCCGTCCACGGCAGGCCTGAGACGACAAGCAGCAGGATGCCCAGACCGACGGGGAGCCCAACGATGGCGTGCCAGCCGCGGAGCCGGGCGCCCCGCTTGCCCTTGGCTCGCGCACCGCTGCGGGCGCGACGGCCGAGGAGAAAGATAATGAACCCGGTGATCGTCAGCACGATCGCCCAGGAGGCACCGAGCTCGACAATGCGGTCGCCGACGCCGTCCTCGCCAATGAGCAGGTCGCCGTGGATGCGCTCGGCCCAGGTCGAGACGAGTTGCTCCTGACGGAGCTCGCCGGTGACGGCGGAGGTGTAGGGGTTGACGTAGATGTTGGTGCTGCCGCCGTCCTCGAGCCCTGCAACGAAGAGAGTCGCTCGGTCACCGGCGCCGTCCTGAACGGACAGGATGGAACGATCCGGAAACGCCGCACGGACGGCCGTTTCCTGGGCCGACAGCGCCGTCCGCTCGGCGCCGTCGGCGACCGACACCTTCAGCACGCCGGGATGGGTCAGGGAGTCCACCTCATCGCGGAACATATAGGTCATGCCAGTGACCGCGAGGCAGAAGAGCACCGGGATGACGATCAGCGATCCATAGAAGTGCCAGCGCCAGAACGCAGCGAACCAGTTGGTCCTCCTGGGCCTGGCCGGCGACGGCGGCGCCTCGGCGGGGGGCGGTGTGGCGGTTTCTGTGGCGGTCAAGGAAGTTCGCCCCTCTCGGTCGGCGTCGCTTTCTATTCCCAGGTCATCTGGCCTAGGTTGTAGTCGTGCTTGAGGCCCCGTGGGTTCCTGCGTTGACGATCGTGTTCTTGGTGACCGGCCTGGTCTGCGCCGGTGGTCTCCTCATCCGCCGCCGAGGAACCGTCGGCGACCGGGAACTCTCCGACGTCGACCTGGTCCACATCAATCACGGCGTGATGAGCGCGGCGATGATCCTCATGCTCTGGGTGATGGTCGAGGGCGTGGTCGCCTGGGCGCAGGTCGCCATCTTCGCGATCCTCGCCCTGTCACTACTGCCCGCCTACCGGCGAGCGCGCGCCGCGTCGAGTCGCGTCGACCTGCTCGGCCACGTGGGGATGGCCGTGGCGATGATCTGGATGCTCGCGGCGATGCCGACGCTGATGTCGGAGATGGCGACCGGCGGCGGAGGCGCGGGACACTCGCACGGCGGGGGAAGCTCCGCGACGGCACCGACAGCGACACCGATGTGGGCGGACGTGGTCAACGTCGGGTTCGTGGTGCTTGCCGCGGGTACGGCGCTGTGGTGGCTGTACCGCGCCGCGACGGGTGCCGGCCACCGGCTGCACCTGGCCAGTTACGCGGCCATGGCCGGCGGCATGGCGACGATGCTAGTGCTGATGAATGGTTGACGCGCCTCACGACCGGTGGTGGCCACAGACGCACGGGCCCGGATCTCCGACGTATGGCGGTTGCCGCGTCCTCATATCGCAACCGCGCCCGTCTGAGCGAGCGCCGCGCAGGCCGCATCCGGTCCCCGACCCGCTCACATGAGCAGCGTCCGCCAGTAGAACCAGAACTCGATCCCGATCAACACCGCGATGACCAAGTACCACACGGCGAGCCCGACGGTGTGCAGCCGCACCAACACGGTCGACGCCGCCGGCGCGGGCAGGTGCCGGCGATGCAGGTTGTACAGCGTGACATACCAGAAGATAGCGATCGTGACGACCCAGACCACCATGCAGTACGGGCACAGCGCGCCGATGCGGTAGACGCTCTGGTAGATCAGCCAGTGCACGAAGAGCACACCGAAGGTGGCCCCCAGTTGTAGGCCAAGCCAGCACCAGCGAGGCAGCCCGACGCGCGCCAGGAGCAGCACCCCCACGGTGGTGACCACGCTGAAGCCGACGATGCCGATGAGCGGGTTGGGGAAGCCGAAGGCCGACGCCTGCGGCGTGACCATCACCGAGCCGCAGGACAGTATCGGGTTGATGCTGCACGAGGGGCGGTACGCCGGATCGGTCAGCAGGTTGACTTTCTCGATCGTCAGCGTCAGGGCGGCCAGCAGCCCGATGCCACCGCCGACGGCCAGAATCCAGGGCACGATCTGGGCGGCGAAGGGTTCCGCGCCTCCGGCGGGCGGATCACGCAGGTCCGGTGCGACGGGGGCGTCGGCGTTCATTCGCTCAGCGCCGCGTCGACGGCGCTCTTGAGGGCGGCGTACGTCGCCGGGCCGTCGAAGCGTTCACCGTTGAGGAAGAACGTCGGGGTGCTCTGGACCCCGGCTGCGGTGCCGTCCTGCTGGTCCTGCCGGATGCGGTCGGCCGTCGACTCGTCGGACACGTCGCTGCGGTAGCGGTTCATGTCGAGTCCGAGTTGCTCGGCGTAGCCGGCGAAGACGGCGGCCTGGTCCTGCTGCTGGTTGCCCCAGCTGCTCTGAGTCTGGAACAGCTTGACGTACATCTGCTCGAACTTGCCCTGCTTGCCGGCGGCTTCGGCGGCCCGGGCGGCGTTCTCCGCGTTCGCGTGCACCGACAGCGGGAAGTTGCGCACCACGTAGGTGATCCGTCCCGCGTACTCCGAGCGCAGCCGCTCGACCTGGGGAAACGCCTGACCGCAGGCGGGGCACTCGAAGTCGAGGAACTCGACCAGGGTGACCCGGCTGTCGCCGGCGGTGCCGAGCCGGTGGCTGTCGGCCCGAACCAGGCGCTCGGCGGACGCCTGCCCGGCCTTGCCCGACTGGCGTTGCACGACCACGAACAGCGCGGTGAGGCCAACCAGCACCACCGCGAGCAGCCCCAGGGTGACCTTGGTGTTGGTGCTCAGGCCACGCTTCTGCATGGCGCGGGCCGCTCTGCCGCCGGCCCGCCGGTCGCGCTGGGAGCGGCGATCCGGCGCGGCGGCGGCTCGCGGATTGTTCGGGCGGGTCTTCGGCATCGTCCAACCTTCTCGACGGTCGTCGGTCCGTGCCGGAGTCCGGGTGCGGCACGCCACCATGCGGTTGGTCGCTCGACGGTGTCCGTCAGTTCCCGCTGCGGTTAGGTCCGGACCGTGGTCGCCATCAGGGCGCGCCCTCCGGCCCTCGTGCTCACCTCGAACGTCAGCGTCCAGTCCCGGCCGGGCGCGAGGCTAGCGTTGCCGAGTGCGGTGCGGCCGGTCAGTGGCAACACCGCCACCCTGGCCCGGCTGTCGGTGACACCGTCCTGCGCGGTCGCCGCCCACTGGATCACCTCGTCATCGCCCGCGCCGCGCCAGCAGAGATGGAGAAACAGGCCACCGGTGTCGCGCCGGAGCCACGCGTCCAGGGTCTGCCCCCGGTTGCTGATGGTCACCGACGCCCGACGTGGGCAGAAGTCCCGGTCGGAGGTCATGCGCGCCGCCGCGGCGGGCAGCGCGATTGCGGTCACCACAGTGAACAGGACCACCCCCGTCCCGATGATCAGCGGTCGGGAGCGGCGCCGGGGTCCGGGGGCGGAGATCGTCTCGCCCACGCGGGTCGGACGCGGTTGTGGGCGAAGCACGTGCCGGGGCGGTCCGCCCGTCTCCCGGTGGTGCACGGTGGGTCCGGGGGCTGTCCGGCGCGCGGCCGGTCGTGGCCGCTGTCGCGCGGTGGTCGTCGTCGCGCGGGTCCGGCTCCGGCCGGCGGCGAGCGACACGATCCGGCCGCACGGGGTCACCAAGCCGTTGAGGGTGACGATGTCGGTGCCGGCGGCACACGGTTCGAAGCCGTCGTCCGGCGGTTCGGCGTCCGGTTCACTCCGGTCCACCGTCCGCACCAGCACGGCGGCGAGGACGATCATGGCCAGGAAGATCGCAAGGCTGGTCACGAAAGCCGCCGGGCCGGCGTGACAGGATCGTACATAGGGGTCATGCCCGTCCGATCGGAGCAGCCGGCCCGCACAGCGTGGCCGGAGGAATGTCACTGCTCGGTTAGTCCGCGTTCGTCGGACAGAAGTTCCCGGCAGTCACGTTGCCGGGGCGATCGCGGTGGCCGGCGGCCCGGGTGACGGCGATGTCGTACCGTTCAGAGCGGTGACCCATCGGCTCCGCCCTCCCTTGTCGACGGGTTCCCCCGCCAGGTCGGTCGCGCGATGGGGTCCGGCTCCCGGCGGGTGGCTACTTCATCCGGGACGTCCGGTCGGTGGAAGGCAGCCGGAAGTTCCGCAGCCGGAGGCTGTTCGAGATCACCAGCAGGGACGACAGGGCCATCGCGGCGCTGGACACCAGTGGGCTCAGCAGTCCGGCGGCGGCGATCGGCAGGGCGGCGACGTTGTATCCGAACGCCCAGCCGAGGTTGCCGTGGATGGTGCGCAGCGTCCGCCGGGCCAGGGCCACCGCGGCCGGCACCGTCCGCAGGTCGTCCCGGACGAGGATGATGTCCGCCGCGCCGATCGCCACGTCGGTGCCGGTCGCGATCGCCATGCCGAGGTCGGCGCGGGCCAGCGCCGGCGCGTCGTTGACGCCGTCACCGACCATCGCGACCGAGTGGCCGGCACGCTGGAGTTCTTCGATGACCGCGGCCTTGTCCGCCGGCAGCACCTCGGCGATGGTCTCGTCCACCCCGATCTCGGCGGCAACCGCGGCCGCCGCCGCCTGATTGTCCCCGGTGAGCAGCACCGTCCGCAGTCCCGCCGCCCGGAGTCGGGCCACCGCAGTCGCCGCGCTGGGCTTGACCGTGTCGGTCAGCGCCAGCGCCCCCGCGACGGTTCCGTCGACGGCCACGAGGACACACGTGCAGCCCTTGCTCGCCCAGGCCGCCCGCCGGTCCCGGACCTCCTGCGGGAGCGCGATGCCGGAGGATTCCACCAGCCGGGGCGATCCGACCAGCACCGGCTGGCCCGCGACGACGCCGCAGGCGCCCAGGCCGGGCAGCGCCCGGAAGTCTTCCGCCTCCGGCAGGTCGCCGACCTCGGCGCGGGCGTAGTCGGCGATGGCCCGGGCGACGAGGTGTTCCGCGGCGTTCTCCACCGCTCCCGCCCGGGTGAGCAGGCTCACCCGCGGCAGGTGTTCGGCGGCCCAGAGGTCGGCCACCACCATCCGGCCGGTGGTCACGGTGCCGGTCTTGTCGAGCACGACCGTGTCGATCGAGCGAGCCGACTCCAGCGCCTGGTGTCCCTTGATGAAGATGCCGAGCTGCGCTCCCCGGCCCGACGCGGCCAGCAGGGCCGTGGGGGTGGCCAGGCCCAACGCGCACGGGCAGGCGATGATCAGTACGGCGAGCGCGGTGCCGACGAACCGTTCGGCGGGAGCGCCGGCGAGTGCCCACCCCACCCCGGTGATGCTCGCCAGGGCGATGACCGCCGGTACGAAGACGGCCGATACGCGGTCGGCGACGCGCTGCACATCGGCCTTGTCGGACTGGGCGCGCTCCACCATCCGCACGAGCTGCGCCAGCTGGGTGTCACCGCCGACCCGGGTGGCGCGGACGAGCACGCGACCGCTCAGCACCGTCGTCCCACCGGTCACCGGTTCTCCGGGGCCGACCTCGGTGGGGATCGACTCACCGGTCATGGCGCTGGTGTCGACCGAACTCGCGCCGGAGAGGACCACACCGTCGGTGGCGACCGTCTCGCCCGGACGAACGACGATCTCGTCGTCGACGCGCAGCTCCCCCGCCGGCACCCGGTGCTCGACTCCGTCCCGCAGCACGGTGGCGTGCTTGGCACCGAGACGGGCGAGACCGCGCAGGGCGTCTCCCGCCGCCCGTTTCGCCCGTGCCTCGAAGAACCGGCCGGCCAGGACGAAGATGACCACGCCGGCGGCGACCTCGAGATAGATGGAGCCCTCGGGCTGGAAGAGCAGTCCCCAGCCACCGGCGTGGTGATCCTCGCTTCGGTCACGTCCGAAGATGGTGTAGAGCGACCAGAGAGTCGCCGAGATCACCCCCAGCGACACGAGGGTCTCCATCGAGCTGGTGCGGTGCCGGGCGGCGGCGACCGCCCGCCGATGGATGGGCCAGGCGCACCAGGTCACGACCGGTAGCGCCAGCGCGAGCAGCACCCACTTCCAGCCGGAGAAGCGGATACTCGGCACCAGGATGAGCGTGATGGACAGGTCTGCGAGCGGCACGCCGACCAGCAGCGCGACGATCAGCCGCCGCCACAGGTCACCGACCCGACCGTCCTCCTCCTCGTCGGCGGGCGCGGCGGTCTGCACGGGGGCGGCCTGGTAGCCAGCCTTCTCCACCGTGGCGATCAGGTCCGCGGTGGGGACCGGCTTGATCAGTCGGACCATGGCCCGGTCGGTCGCGTAGTTGACCGTCGCCTCGACGCCGTCGAGCTTGTTGAGCTGGCGTTCGACCCGGGCCGCGCAGGCCCCGCAGGTCATCCCGGTGACGGCTAGTTCGACACTGTTCGAGGTGTCGGTGAGAGTCTTCAACTCTGCCTCGGTCTCTGCTCAGGGCTGGTCGCGTGCCCGGTGTCTCGGCATCGCGCGCCCGCCGACGTGGCTTCCGGTCGGCGTCTCGGGGTGGTCGGGCGCTCCGCGTGCCCGCGTCGAGTCGGCCTGACCGGGCGTGGAGAGATGCGCTCACCCGAAATCCTACCGCTCGTAGTATTCGCTCCGTCGAGGGTTCGCGATCTGCGGGGTCGGCATCAGGCGGTCATCCCTCGGGTGGACGGGCGGCGCGGGCGGCGTCCCGTTCCGCCATGCGTGCCAGCCAGTCGTTGTAGGCGTCCAGCGCCACGTCATCGTCGTCCACGTCGCGGCGCAGGGAGATGTCGGGCCGCCGCGACGCGGCCTGGTATCGGGCCATGTTCTGCCGGCGGGCCGCCTCGATCCAGCGCAGGCGGACACCGGCGCCGCCGAGGGTACGGACCCAGGGAATCGCGGCGATGACCACGAAGACCATCATGATCGCGTCACCGCCGACCCACATGATGGCTCCGCCCCAGTGCACGTCGGTGAGCAGATCCGGACCCCAGCCCGGGTAGTGCCGCGCGTAGGCGGGCCACGGAGGCGTGGTGGTCATCAGCAGCGAGACGCCGGTGAACGTGTCGATCGGCATGGAGAAGAGAATGATCACGATCTTGACCGGTCGGGACAGCCGCCACCGGATCGGCTCGTCACCGAAGCCGGAGAGCAGGTAGAGATAGCCCACAGTCAGGTATGCCAGTTCCTCGGCCGCATCCACTGCCGGGTTCTCGATGCTGAGCGTGTTGAAGGAGGTCAGGTGCGTGATCACGACGATCGCCGCGTAGGCGGGAACGGCCACCAACGGACAGGTGAGCACCGTTACCACGGGTGAGCGCAGTGCGCGCTTGATCCTGGTATGCCAGGGATTACGGGTCGAGTGCAGGGCGAGGATCAGCGGTCGTCCCAGGATCAGCAGCACCGGGGCAATCATGATCAGCAACAGGTGTTGAATCATGTGGATCCAGAAGAACGCCTCATCGTAGGTGCCGATGAGACTCAGCCGGGCGATGACGATCACACCGAGTCCGGCGTAGTAGCAGGCCGCCCGGCCCAGTGGCCACGGCCGCGCCGGGTGGGCGGCGCGCACCCTGACCATCCCCCAGCCGTAGGCGGTGGCAGCGGCGGCGACCAGCGCCAGGGTGATAGGTTCGGCGCTCCAGGTGGAGACGACGTCGCCGATGGTCGGTGTCGAATAGTTCATCAGATCCCACGATCGCTCGCGCGGCCCGACGAGGGAATCTCGTCGCCGCCTCCGGGCGGAGCGCAGCGGCTACCCCCCGGAATTCGATTCGGCCACGACGCTACCGGGAGAGGAATGTCGGCCAACTGATGGGTACCGAGTTGGACAGCGTGCCGTCGTTCGACCGCCCGAGCCGCTGGACGGCGCGGCGCCTCACGGTCGGAGTACCGCAGCCCCGTTGGTCGCGTGGCGCGTGGTTGTGGCTGACCGGTGCCGGGCTTGCCGTGATCATGGGCGGCCTCGCCGTCCAGGCCGGCCTGCTGGGTCAGCCGTACGCGGCGCTGGGCGTCGCCGACCCGGGTCGGCTGGCGCAGACCTGCGCCGCCCTGTTCCGGCTGCTGGCCACGGTCAGCGCGACCGTGTGCGTCGGCGCGCTGGTCTTCGCGACGTTCCTCACCCGCCCGCAGACCTCCGGTGTCGCCGCACCGGCCGGCTACGCCGCGCGACGCACCGCAGCGCGGGCAGGCGCGGTGTGGCTCGCAGCCGCGCTGGTCCTGGCGCCGGTCGACGCGGCGGACAAGGCCGGCCTCGCGCTGTCCCGGGCGCTGCGACCGGACGCGTTCCTCGTCCTGGTCGACGCCCTCGGCGCGCCCAGGGCGTGGCTGGTCACCGCCGCGTGCGCTGCGGTGGTCACCGTCGGCGCCGCGCGGGCGTTGCGGTGGCGGACCCACGCCGGGCTCCTGGCGGTGGCCTTGATCGGGCTGCTGCCGCCGCTGACCGTCGGCAGCTCCGCCTCGCAGGACGGGCACGACCTAGCCACCCTGGCGCTCATGATCCATGTGGTGGCAGCCGCAGTGTGGGTGGGCACGCTGCTGGCGGTGCTGCGCGCCCGCGGCGGCCGCAGCGAGGAGGCATGGCGACGCTATCGACGCCTCGCTGCGGTCTGCGCGGTGGTGGTCGCCGCCTCCGGCCTGCTCGACGCCGGCATCCTGGCCCCGGGCGCGACAGTCCTGACCAGCGGGTACGGCGGCGTGGTGCTCGCCAAGGTCGCGGTCCTGGCCGCCCTCGGGCTCCTGCTCCTGCGGCTCAGCGGGCGCGTCGGCCGGCCCGTCACAGGCTCCAGGCCGGCGCTGCGGCTGGTCGCCGCCGAGCTGATCCTGGTCCTGGTCGCGTACGGGCTGTCGGTGGGCCTGACGCGGCTGTCGGCACCGAAGTTCCTGCTCCGGCAGCCCACCGGGCACGAGACACTGCTCGGCTACGAGCTGACCGACGCGCCGACCGCGCTGGTGCTGCTGGGACAGTGGCGCGTGCATGTGCTGTTCGCGCCGGTGGCGGTGGCGCTGGGTGCCGGCTACCTCGTCGCGGTCCGCCGGCTGCGCCGGTCAGGGACGCGATGGCCGGTGGGTCGCTGCGTCGCCTGGTGCCTCGGCTGCCTGGCGCTGCTGGTGGTGTCCTCATCGGGGCTGGGCCGCTACGCCCCGGCGATGTTCAGCCTACAGACAGGCTCCCACATGGCCCTGGGCATGCTGGTACCGCTGCTGCTGGTCCTGGGCGCGCCGTTCACCCTGGTGGCGTCGGCTCTGCCCTCGACCGTGGACGGTCGGCTGCCCGGTCCGCGCGAGTGGGCCGAGGCGCTGCGCACCAGTCCCGTGGCCAGGCTGCTGACCCATCCGCTGGCCGGCACGGTGGTGTTCGCTGGGGCGCCGCTCCTGCTCTACTTCACGGATCTGTTCGGCTTCTCGATCCGCTATCACTGGGCCCACACGGCCGTGCACACTGCCTTCCTGGTGATCGGCTTCGGGTTCGCCTGGCTCGTCGCCGGCGTCGATCCGCTTCCCCGCGCCAATCCCGGGCTGTTCCGCCTCGGCGCGCTGATGGCCGCGATGCCGTCGTGTGTGGCGTTCGCGGCAGCGATCCTCAACAGCAGTGACCTCATCGGCAACGGTCCGGCCAGCGGGAACCTCTATACCGGTCTGGACCTTCCCTGGGTGCGGGACCTCGCCGCGGACCAGCGGCTGGGCGGCTACCTGGCGCTGGCCATCGGTGAGACGTGCATGCTGCTCCTGCTCGCCGTGCTGCTGTGGCGGTGGGGGCGGCACGGCGCGCGGGGCCAGGACGAACTGGTGGGGATGGACCTCGACGCCGATCTGCTCGGCGACGCCCTCCCCCGGGTCGGGCCGTCCCACGGCGGGTGAGCCGTTCACGGCCCGACAGCGCGCCGGGCGGGCGACGCGACGTCAGTGCGCCCGTGCCCGGTCAGGCGTCGGCGCTGGGCGCGCTGATCCGGTGCAGTGCCAGGTCGCGACCTGATCTCCCGGCAGTACGCGCTGCTCGATCCGCGCGCTGCCCCGCTGCCTGGCGTTGCCGACCGTACTGCCGGCGGTGGTGGACGTCCACGCCGAAACGTTCGCCGCCGTCGTCGCCCGCCTCGACGTCGTCGAGGAGCCGCACGACACGTCGAACGTCGACGGCGACACCGGCGGAATGTTCCACGTGCCGGACCTGAACTGCCAGCACTGCCAGGTGACCATCCGCGGTGTCCTCGAAGGCATGGACGTCACGGTCCACGAGGTCGCCCTGGAGTCCGAGCGCATCGTCGACGTCGCCTCGGCCGGTGAACTCAGCTATCGCGCACCAAGTCGTTGGTGACAGCTGCTCGGAAGGCGCGGATCACACATGTGGTATCAAGCGACGGACCGCCTGAGGCGGACCGACCGAAAGGTGAACCGGTGACAGGTCGAACGGTACGAAGCATCGTCCTTCTCTTGGTTGGCATGGCCGGCGCCGCCGTGGCAGCCGGACCGGCGTACGGGCATGTGTCGGTCAGCCCCGCGCAGGCCGCCCCCGGCACGACGACCACGTTGACGTTCCGGGTGCCGAACGAACGCGCGGACGCCACCACGGTCGGGATACGTCTCCTGCTGCCCACCTCGGCGCCGGTCGACTCCGCCGCCGTGCACGAGCTCGCCGGCTGGCGTGCCGAGGTCGAGCGGGCCGAGCCGGGCGCCGCTGACGCGTCGGACGGCCAGCCCGTGACCGCCGTCACCTGGACCGCACTCACTCCGGAAGCGGCGATCGACGGCGCCCAGTTCCAGGAGTTCCGGGTCTCGCTCGGCCCACTGCCGAACTCGGGCGACCGGATGGTCTTCAAGGCGCTGCAGACCTACTCCGACGGGCAGATCGCCCGATGGATCGAGGAACCCGAGCCCGGACAGCCCGAACCCGAGAACCCGGCGGTGGTCCTACGGCTGGACCGCGACGCCGGCGGCGCGGTGGACGAGCACGGCATGCCGGTCGCCGACGGCACCGCCGAGCGCGACACCGCCCCGCCGGCGGCCGTGTCGCTCGCCGTAGGCGTCGCGGCGCTCGTGCTCGCCGCAGCCGCGCTCCTGGTCGCGCTGGTCAACCGCGCCGCCGCCACCGCGCGTCGGCGCTGACTGCGCGTCGATGACGGACGGAGAGCCGGGGCGGCGCACAGCCGCCTCCACGTCCGCGTCCACCGTCCCCGGGCAGCGTCCGGCCTGCACTGGAATCGGTCACGCGCCGAGGCCGCCCATGCCTCGCCCCGTGCAAGTCACACAAAAGACGTGACAAATCGATGATCCGCGCCACCCCGCATTGCGTACCATCAACGTGAGCCGAGACACGTCACGCGCCGCGAAGGGCCACGGCGGCGCGTCGTTCACCGACGGCACGAGGGCACGCTGCCGCCACGCTGCCACCCGCCCGATGCGCGGAATCAATCCACCGAAGATGAGGTCTGTCGTGGAGTCCACCTACCACGTGCTCGGCATGAGCTGCGACCACTGCGTCCAGTCCGTCACCGCCGCGCTGAGCGCACTGCCCGGCGTCCGCGGGGTCACCGTCGACCTCGCCGCTGCCCTGGTCACCGTCCGCAGCGACACTCCGCCGCTACCGGATGCGGTGCGCCACGCCGTGGACGAGGCCGGGTTCGAGCTGACCGGAGGCCGACCGTGACCGCGCCGGCGCAGTTGACGCTGACCCCGCTCAGCGTCGGCGGGATGACCTGCGCTGCCTGCTCGAACCGGATCGAACGCAAGCTGAACCGCATCGACGGCGTACAGGCCACGGTCAACTTCGCCACCGCCACGGCCACCGTCACCCACCCGCCCACCGTGCCCGTCACGGAACTCGTCGCGGTCGTCACCGCGCTGGGCTACACCGCCCACCCGCCGAGCACGGACACCGCGGACACGGACCAGGACCCTCCGCTGCGCCTGCGGCTGGCCGGCGCGGCGGCGCTCAGCGTCCCCGTCATGGTGGTCTCCATGGTGCCCGCGCTGCAGTTCACCGGCTGGCAGTGGGTCGTGGCGGTGCTGAGCGCCCCGGTTGTCGCGTGGGCGGGTTGGCCGTTCCACCGGGCCGCGCTGACCAACGCCCGCCAGGGGGCGGCCAGCATGGACACGCTCGTCAGTCTCGGCGCGCTGGTGTCGTACGTGTGGAGCATGTGGGCGCTACTCGCCACCCCCGCCGGGCGGCCGGGCCTGACGATGACCTTCTCGCTCACCGGCGGTCACGGCCACGCCCTCTACTTCGAGGTCGGCGCCGGTCTGGTCACCTTCCTGCTCGTCGGGCGCTGGCTCGAGGCCCGGGCCCGGCACCGCGCCGGTTCCGCGCTGCGCGGCCTGGCCGAACTCGGCGTACGCGAGGCCACCGTCCTCGACGCCGACGGTGCGGAGCACCGGCGGCCCGTGAGCGTCCTGCAGGTCGGGGACCGTTTCGTGGTCCGACCCGGGGAGCGGATCGCCACCGACGGCGTCGTGGAGACCGGCGCCGGCGCGGTCGACGCCTCGCTGCTGACCGGTGAGAGCGTGCCGGTCGAGGTCGGCCCCGGCTCCCCGGTCGCCGGGGGCACGGTCAACACCGGCGGCCGGCTGGTGGTGCGGGCCACCCGGGTCGGCGAGGACACCCGCCTCGCTCAGATCGCCCGGCTGGTCGCCGAGGCCCAGGCCGGCAAGGCCCGGGTGCAGCGGCTCGCCGACACCATCGCCGGCATCTTCGTCCCGTTCGTGCTGGTGATCGCCGTGGCGACAGCCGCGGCATGGCTGGTTCTCGCCCCCGCCACCACCGCGGTCGGGGTGGCGGTCGCCGTGCTCATCGTGGCCTGCCCGTGTGCTCTCGGCCTGGCTACCCCGACCGCGTTGCTGGTCGGCACCGGCCGCGGCGCTCAACTCGGTGTGCTGATCCGGGGCGCCGCCGCGCTGGAGTCCGCCCATCGCATCGACACCGTGGTGTTCGACAAGACCGGAACACTGACCACCGGCCGGATGCGGGTCACCGAGGTGCACCCCACCGCAGGGATCGGTGAGGAACAGCTGCTCCGCGTCGCCGCGGCGGTCGAGTCCTGCTCCGAGCACCCGCTCGCGCAGGCCGTGGTGATCGCCTCCGGACAGCGCTGCGGCACCGGGCTGCCGGTCGCGGTGGACTTCTGCGCCACGCCCGGGCGGGGCGCCGCCGGCACGGTCGATGGGGCTCGTGTCATCGTCGGCAGCGCCCGACACCTCGCCGAGGCCGGCGTCACCGTGCCCGCGACCGCTGTCGGCGCCGACAGTGTCGTGTACGTGGCCCAGGACGGTCACCTGCTCGGATGGATCACCATCGCCGACTGCCTCCGCGACACCGCCGTCGCGGCCGTGACCCGGCTCCGGGAGGCCGGACTACGGCCCGTCCTGCTCACCGGCGACACCCCCGCCGCCGCCGAGGCGGTGGCCGCGTTGGTCGGACCGATCGAGGTGCTCGCCGGCGTCAGCCCCGAGGACAAGGCCGCCACCGTACGCCGGCTGCGCGCCGAGGGACGCGCCGTGGCCATGGTCGGCGACGGGGTCAACGACGCGGCGGCGCTGGCCGAGGCCGACCTCGGCATCGCCGTCGCCACCGGCAGCGACATCACCATCGAGGCCAGCGATGTCACCCTGGTCCGCGCCGACTCCGCCGCCGGGACCGTGGACCTGACCGCCGCCGTGGACGCGCTCGGGCTGGCCCGGGCCACCCTGCGCACCATCAAGGGCAATCTGTTCTGGGCTTTCGCCTACAACACGCTCATGATCCCGTTGGCGGCGACGGGACTGGTCAATCCGATGGTGGCGGCGGCGGCGATGGCCGCGTCCAGCCTCCTGGTGGTCCTCAACAGCCTCCGGCTGTCCCGGTGGCGGCCCACCCCAGCGCACCCTGGTGTACAGATCGGCACTTCCGCCGCGCGTTGATCCGTGCGCGGCCGCGAGCCGTACGACCGAGGGACGGTTCCCGCAGGATGCCATAGTCTCTCCCGACAGCCTCTACTACAGGCTGTCGTGGTCAGTGGTCCGGCAGGACATCACCGGGACGAAAGGGAACGGACGTGACGGACGAAGCACAGGTCACCACCTGGGCGCTGGCGGCCGGTCAGGGCGACCACGAGGCGGCCGCCCAGTTCGTCCGTGCGACGCAGGCGTCCGTGTGGCGATACCTCGCCGCGATCGCCTCCCCCGGCGAGGCCGACGATCTCACGCAGGAGACCTACCTGCGCGCCGTACGCTCCCTGCCGTCCTTCGCCGGCCGGTCCTCCGCCCGGATCTGGCTGCTGAGAATCGCCCAACGGGTCACCGTCGACCGGGTGCGGACCGTCACGACGCGGCCCCGCGCGGCGCCGCTGCCCGAGTCACACGAGGTGACCGATCGTCAGCACAGCGGCTTCGACCGACAGATCGCCCTGGATCACCTGATCGCCGCGCTGCCCGCCGACCGGCGGGAGGCGTTCGTCGCCACCCAGTTGCTCGGCATGTCCTACGCCGAAACCGCCGAGTTGTGCGGATGCCCGGTCGACACCGTGAGGGCGCGCGTCGCCCGTGCTCGGGAGGACCTGGTCGCCGCGATGCAGGCCCGCCCCGACCTGCCTGCTTCCGTGCCGCCGCCCCGAGCCGTCCCACAGCGTGATCCGGTGGTCGTCGCCGCCGGCCGCGAGCAGGCGTCCGTCCGGGCTGAAGGCCACCGACTGCACCAGCGCCGACCCGCTGACCAGCGTGCGCTTTAGTGACGGTCGTCCCCGTTTCCCCAGGTCGAGCAGGCTGGATCGGGCCTCCACCGTGGGCGCGGTCCGGTAGGCGGCGAGGCTCAGCTGCATCGCCAGCGAGACGTCGCTGTCACGCAGCTTGTCGGCCCGGCCGGCGATCAACCGCGAGACGGCCTCATTGCGCTGGTCGACCGCCTCGCGTCGTTGCCGCTCGACGTCGGCGCGTTGTTGGAGAGCCACGCCGGCGAGCACGACGGTGAGCGCAGTCAGCGTGGCCAGCGCCGTGACGAACTGGGTCATCCGCCGGGTGCGGCGGCGCGAGTGACTCCGGGACCCCGCCAGGAACTCCGCAGCCGGGACGGTGAGGTCGGCGTCGGCAGACGCCGCCCACGCCTGGGCGGCGAATGCACGGATGCTCGTCGATGTTGCCAGCGTGGATCCAGCCGTGTTGGAATAGCTCATATCGCCGCAGCGCGGGGGCAACCGCGCTGAGAACGGCCAGCACGGGAGCATCGCAGTGCCGGCAGTGCGCCGCTTCGGCGGACCTCGCATGCCACATCGCCGGGCCATCGCCCTGATGACGGGCACCATGCCGGGCGGGCACTCTCGCCCGCCAGACGCACGTGTCCCCCGACGGCCGACGCGCTCGACGCCAGACGCTCGGGGCATCCGATTCGGTCTGCCAGCACGCCAGGACCGGCAACGAGGTGAGAAGCGATCATGATTTCCCGAGAGAGCCTCGCAGGGTGGTATCGCCACCGCCTGGTGTGGGTGGCGGTGATCCTGCTGACGGTTTCGGCCAGCGCGGTCGTACTCAACCGGGCCAGCCCGGAGGCGGAGCCGGCGGATCTGCAAGCACAGATCGTGGCCCGGATGCGCACCACGCTCGAACAGGCGGACCCGGAGCAGCACAACCACGCCGGACACAGCGCCCAGCAGGGCGCCGCCGGGGAGAAGCCGTCGGTGATCTGCGGGGTCCGCGTCTACGGCCACGAGCCGGCCGAGGCCGCCTCGCTCGCCGACGTCCAGAGGGTCTACGGCTTCCATCTCTGCGGAATCGCCGAGCAGAAGCGTCCCTGGGACGTGGCGGTCAAGCTGGTCGGCCCCGTGATCATGGACATGTCCGCCGAACCCCCGGGCATCCAGGTCGTCGAGGCGACAGCCGACGTCAGGTTCATCGACCGGCTGCGGCAGATGTTCCCACCCAAGTACGCGACGCTGGCGCAAGAGGAGGCGCTGACCCCCTCGGAGATGGCCAACCTGCGCCGCCGGTACGACGCCGCAGCCCGGCTGTGACCAGGTCGTACGGCCGGGCGGGGCGTCGTACCCCTACACGCCCGGCCGACGGAGCCGGACCCGCGACGACGCCGCGGCTGCGGCCCTCTGCGCACAGTTCGGCAACGGTCTGCCCGGCATCCACGACGGCGGATCCAGGCACTCTGGCGGCACCCACCGCCGGACCTGCCCCGGACCGGCCCTGCCCGGTCAGCACACACTCCCCGTCGACGTCCGGTTGTCCGCCCCGCGCCTCATCGCGTACGAAGATCTGCAGAGAAACCTCGGCCGACCGTGTCGGATCAAGGCTGCGGCGTTCGTAGCAGAGGTGAGAGGCGGCCCACGGGGGCGGCCGGACGACGACAGGGAGACGACTCCGATGGCGCAGTACCTGATTTCCGTCCTCGACGACCGGACCAACTCCGGCACCGGGGCTGAAATGGTCGCGATCGACGCCTTCAACGATCAACTCAGGGCGAATGGCCACTGGGTCTTCGCCGGCGGTCTCGCGGAGCCCAGCACGGCCACCGTGATCGACGGCCGGGACGGGGAGGCGGTGTTCACCGACGGGCCCTACGTGGAGTCGAAGGAGTACGTCGGCGGCTTCTGGATCATCAAGGTGCCCCACCTCGACGTGGCGCTCCGGCTCGCCGCCCAGGGCTCGAAGAGCTGCAACCGGAGGGTTGAGCTGCGGCCGTTCCTGGGTGCGTGACCGACGTCGACGAGGTGATCGCCCGGGTCCACCGCGAGCAGTGGGCCCGGGTGGTCGCGACCCTGGCCAGGCGCTTCGGGGACCTCGACATCGCCGAGGAGATGGCCGCCGAGGCGTTCGCGACGGCCGTCGAGCGTTGGCCGGTCGACGGCGTCCCTCCGAGTCCCGGCGCGTGGCTGACCACCACCGCCCACCGCAGGGCCATCGACCGGATCCGGCACGAGGCCAAGCGTGCGGAGAAGCACAAGGAGGCGCTGATGCTGTCCGACCCTCCGGAACCGCTCGGCGCCATCGACGACGACCGGCTCCGCCTCATCTTCACCTGCTGTCATCCGGCGCTTGCCCTGGGGGCGCGGGTTGCGTTGACCCTGCGGATGGTGGGCGGTCTCACCGTGCCCGAGATCGCCCGCGCGTTCCTGGTCCAGGAGGCCGCCATGGGTCGGCGGATCACCCGCGCGAAGGCGAAGATCAAGGCGGCGAAGCTCCCCTACGGCGTGCCGCTACGTGAGAACCTTCCGGCCCGGGTAACCGGAGTGCTCACCGTGCTCTATCTGATCTTCAACGAGGGCTACCTGGCCTCGGACCCCGACAAGGAGGCGGTCCGCAGCGACCTGACCGGCGAGGCGATCAGGCTGACCCGGCTGATCCATGCCCTGCTGCCGGCCGACGGCGAGGTCACCGGACTCCTGGCCTTGATGCTGCTGACCGAGGCCCGACGGGCCGCGCGGGTGTCGGCCAGCGGTGAACTGGTCACCCTTGGCGAGCAGGACCGTAGCGTCTGGGACCGCGAGCTGATCGCCGAGGGTCATGCCCTGGTCCGCGCCCGCCTCGCCTGCGGCCAGGCGCCGGGGCGCTACCAGGTCCTCGCCGCGATCACCGCCGTCCACACCGACGCCCGCGACGTCCGTGACACCGACTGGCCGCAGGTCGTCGCGCTCTACAACCAACTGCTCCGCCTCGACCCCTCACCGATCGTGCGGCTCAACCGGGCGATCGCGGTCGGCGAACTCGACGGCCCGGAGGTCGCGCTGGCCAAGGTGGACGGCCTGCCGCTGGAGGGCTACCACGCCTACCACGCCACCCGCGCCGACCTGCTGCGCAGGCTGCGCCGCAGCGAGGAGTCGCGGGCGGCGTACGACCGGGCCATCGCGCTGGCCGGCAACACCGCCGAGACGGCGTACCTCATCCGTCGCCGCGACCAGTTGGCCGGATCGTGACCCGCGCCGCCAGCCCAGCACCTTGCCACCTCATCAGGCGGTCCAGAAGTGGGCCGGCGATCGGGCGTGTCAAGCAGACGTGGGGACTTCTCTCGCGCGCCTTGAGGCTTGTTGACGCATGTCGATGCTAATGACGGCCGGCGGAAACCGTTCGTCGAAGGTACGGCGCGCGGTCGTGGCCAAGTATCCGGACCAGCAGGCGTTGCCGGTCTGGTGTGGACCCGTCAAGGCCATCGCCGTCGGCCAGAAGCAGGCCAGGAGCCCGGCTGAGCCCTCTCGGTCCGCATTCGCCGTTACCGCCGTCGGCGAGCCTCCGGCCGCGTCCGCCCCCTCGGAGGGGCGGTCACGTCTTCATGCTTGCGCACCCCGTCGCGCTCGCCGGTGGAGCAGCTTTCAAGACGACATGCTCACCCGGCGCCGGCAACGATCAGCTTGCCGATCACTGGGCCTGGATCCACCGATGAATTGTGTTCGCGTCGGCGTGCCAGAGCTAGGAGATGCCCTCTGAGCTGGGAGGACAGGAGTTCTGACGCTTCTATTCCATGGCTTAGAGGGCACCTCGCAGCCCGGCCCTTCAGCTGGAAGTTCACCCCGGCCGACCTCGATGATCTCATGGCCCGGATCGAGCGACACGAACAGAAAGAACAGAACCCCCAACAGCCTCCCGGCTGCGACCACCAGCCTGCCGCATCGGCCCTGGCGACATAACCCCCGAAGGACTTACGGCGCGGACCACTTAGTAGACGATGACGGTTCTTCACGCCAGTCGTCGTCTGCAAAGAAAGGCCGCTCGTGTCGGCCTTCCATGGGTTGGTCGGTGTCGTCACGGACGAGCGTGGGGAGGTCGACACCGGGCAGCCCTGATCCGCTCGCCGGCCACACCCGGATCAAGCAGGCCATGGAACGTCACCACGCCAACAAGATGCTCATTCCCGTCCTACTCGACGCACCCGTCAATGGGCAACTTTCCTTGCTTTGGCTCTGGTACGCAACGGCGGCAGATCTGTCCACTTCAAAGGTGCCGAGCCCGCCGACTCTCCGCCCGGCGGCCGGCCAACAGGGCCGCCTGCCACTCGGCAGCCCACTCGGAAGCGGAGACCGGATATTCGCACTATCTACATTAGATCGCACCGGTATCCAATCAACTAACGTAACGCTACTTTGCGTGACGCGGCCATTCGTGGGCATCGTTCCGTGCCGTCGAGCGGGTATTGCCAAGAACAGATGCCTGACGTAGTCTCAGCGCCAGTCGATCAACGGTGAACCGGGACCGGACCACCGCCGACATCACAGTCGGATCGACGAGCGCCCGAACAATTCACCCAGAATCGTCGGAGAACGTGGACTCCAGGAGTCGGTGTACGCAATTCGCCTTCATTGAGTTCCTTCAATCACATTCTTTGGTTCAGGGAGGCGTTATGAAACAGTCGGTCGAAATGGCAGTGCGGCGGGCCATCGCCACGATGCACAAGAACCTCGGTGAACGGCTGACCGTAGACGACCTGGCCAGGGCGGCCATGTTCAGCAAGTTTCACTTCACCCGGGTGTTCCAGCGGATCACCGGCATCTCGCCGGGTCGTTTCCTGTCCGCGCTACGGCTGCAAAAGGCGAAGCGTCTGCTGGTGTCCACGTCGTTGAGCGTGGTCGACATCAGCGTCCAGGTCGGCTACAACAGCGTCGGCACGTTCAGCTCCCGGTTCAGCCGCAGTGTCGGCATGTCCCCGACGGCCTATCGCCGGCTGCGGGGCCACGCGCCGCAGATCGCGACGCATCCGCTGCCGGCCATGCCGTCGCGGGCCCGCGTCTCCGGCTGGGCCAGCCTGCCCGGTACGCACCAGAACGAAATGATCTTCCTCGGCCTGTTCCCCGAACGCGTGCTGGAAGGCCGTCCGGTGCGCTGCACGGTCCTCACCCGGCCGGGCTCGTACCGTCTCGACGCCGTCCCCGCCGGCACCTGGTACCTGCTGGCCCAGTCGATCGCGAACGACGACCTGCACGCCACGATGGACCCCGACAACCCGCGGGTATGTGTGGCTGCCCAGGGCCCGCTCGAAATCTCGTCGACCACCGTGATCCACACCAGCCTCCAGCTCAAGCCGGCCCGCTCCATCGACCCGCCGGCCCTGCTGGCCCTGATGGACGCGCGGAAGCTGGCCCTGGCCTGCTAGCCGGGGAGACCCACGGCAACCCGGAGACGGCGTCGTCCAGCCGGCAACAGGCCGCCTGACGCATCCGCAAGAAATGACTGTCAGGAATATAGACGAATCCGTCCAGGGCGCAGCCACTCGGGCGACATGGTGTCGGATCGTGGCCATTAAGTGCCACAACACAGAATGCGACAATCCCTCGGAAGCCGTCACGCACTATTCTAAACCGGCTCGACCCGAACGGCAGGCACAGCACGGAAACGAACGGCGCAAATGCCGCCCAAGAGCCAGAGCCGGGACAATCACAACCGAGCAACAGAGGCTGATGGCTTCATGCGACGACCTCAACGATAATGTCGGCATGAGCGAGGGGAACACGCGCAGACTGCGATCGACGCGCCGCCGTACCCAACGCCGCGGTGCCCGACGTCGTATGCTTACAGCGGGGGTGTTTCATGCGCATTTCGGACATGAGCAGGCAGGCCGGCGTATCGATTGCAACCATCAAATTCTACCTGCGTGAGGGATTGCTGCCCCCGGGCACCCCGACCGGCCGCAATCAGGCCGACTACGGCGAGGCGCACCTGCGGCGCCTGGAACTAATTAGAGCGTTTACCCAGATCGGCCAGCTGGAACTGACCACGGTCCGGCAGTTGCTGATCGCCATCGAGGACAGCCAGCGATCACTGTCCCAGCTCTACGAGCTGGTCGACCGGGCCTGCTCGGCACCGGAAGCGGCTCGCGCCGCCGGCACCGAACACCTGCGCGGCGCCCAGTCCGACGTGGACGCCTTCCTCGACGACCTCGGCTGGCACAGCAACGGGCAGACCCCCGCGCGCGAACGACTCACCGCCGTCGTCGCCGCCCTGCGCAGACTGGGCTGCGAGTGCGGGGTGGAATTCTTCGGCGACTACGCCGCCGCGGCCGAGACCCAGGCCGTCAAGGAGCTCGACCTGTTGCTGGCGGACGGCGTCGGGGCCGACCGCGCCGCTGCGGTCGTGCGCAGCATCCTGCTGGACGCGGCCATGACCGCACTTCGTCGGCTGGCGCAGGAGCATCACGTGGCGATTCGCTTCGGCGTGGCAGCCCAGGGCGCCTGACGCCGCTGCGCGTAGTCCACCGCGCCATCGGGGCGGTCGGCCGCCCAGGCATCCGGAGGGAGGTGTTCAGCAGCGTGCCGTACTCCAGGCGCAGCATGCCGAGAAGGAACAGCTCCCAGTACGGGGCGGCATGTTCGTCGGGCATCAGCCAGGCGACGCGCAGCGCTCGGGCGATGTCCCAGCCGCGCACCGGCAGGTCAGGCGCGGTGTCCTCGGTGGCGGTCCGGAACCGTTGGTCGGCGTCGTTCAGCGCCGTGCGGACGAGGTTCGACCGTTCATGAGGCACGGCAACTGGCACGCCCGTCCGGGCGCATCGCCGCCGCCCACTCTCATTCTTCCAATGTGCTCAGTTTCGTCGGCGTTCCCGGCAGCAAGGCGAACACCGCCGCGCGGTCCGCACCACGCACCGTGGTGGCGAACGTCGCCACCCATCGGTCGCCAATGGCGAAGAGCACCCAACCCGGGCGAGGGCGGGAGACCAACGCCGGTCGGGGCACCGGACCACCGCTGTGGCCCAGCGACGCGACCACCGCGCGAACCCGGGCCGCCGCGATGTCGGCGTCCTCCTCGGCGTCCGACCGGATCTCGGCGAGCAGCCCGGCATACCGAGGGTCCGGCGGCCGCCGTGTCACCGCTTCCACGGCGCATCCGACTATCTCGGGCCCGGCCACGCAGAGGGTCAGCGCGGCGCCCTGCGCCACCCGGACCGTCTGCTCGCCGTCGGCATCAGGGGCGCCGCCGCGCCGGTGGCGGAGCGCGACCGCCTGGCTCCGCGCACGCGCCACGGCGGTCGTCACGCCCCCCCGGTCGACGCCGGGCCCGTCCGGCTCGACCACGATCGCGAGCCGGGCGCCGGTCAGCTCGTGCAGCATCCGCTCCAGGTACGGGCCGAGCAGCGGCGCCACCCACGGCCCGCGCGCGTCGGTCTTGCGCACCGCGGCGAGCCGCAGCCCTTCCCACCGCTCCACCACCTGCCCGTCGGCGGTGCGCACGGCGACGTCGTAGATGTACGTGTCCCCGGACCGGGCCCGCTCGGTCGCGCAGTACCGGACCTCACCGGAGCCCGGTAGCCGGCGGCCCGCCGGGTACAGCCGGTCGATCGACGTCGGCAGCAGCGTGGCGTCCGGGACGCAGAGCTGGTTGCCGTGCATGAGGGCGTCGCGCATTCCCGGGTCGCCAAGCAGCAGCGTCCCAGGTAGCGGGTCGGCGAACCACCGCCGGCGCACGAGCATGACCTCGGCGTCCACGTGCCGGGCGGTCACCCGGTGGCACCGGCGCAACCGCTGGAACCGGTCTCCCTGGAACAGCACGCTGCCGTACAGCTCGGCGACGGGGTCCAGCGGGACCGTCGGCAGCTGGTCAGGGATCCGCTGCGCGCCTGGCGGGACGACATCGTCGCCGTAGCGCAGCCGGGCCCGAAAGTGTGGCGCGGTGTAGCCGGTCTCCTCGCTGTGGATGACCACGTCGACGCTGTCGTCCTCGTTGGCGAGGGCGGCCACCCGGACCGTGGTCGCGCCGCTGGGCGGGACCACGATCGGCCGCACGAACCGCACCCGTTCCAGCACCGGCACCCGGTCCTCACCGGTCAGCGCGGCGGCCACCTGCGCCATCGCCTCCATCCCGAGGACCGCGGGCATGAGGATCCGGTCGCCGAGCCGGTGATCGGCCAGGTACAGGTCGGTCGCGGGATCGAGGCGAACCTCGGCGACCAGCTCCACACCCGGGTACCACAGCAGCGGACGCGACACGAACCGCAGCGGTGGCGTCTCCGGCCGCTCGTACCGGACCGTGGCGACGCCCTCGGTACGGCCACTGATCACCACCGTGTGCGGGCACCCGGGATCCGACAGCAGCCGGTGCAGGAGGTGCACGCCCGGCTGCTCCGACGATTCGGCGGCCGGCCATTGCAGACACAGCGTGCGGCAGTCCGGGTACCAGCCCGCGTAGCCGGCGGCCAGCTCGGCCAGCCACTCGCCGGCGACCGCGTCGGGCAACCCCGGCCGCGCCGCAACGCTGGCGACGGTGACGAGCAGTCGCAGCCGTCCGGGACCGACCGCGGCGAGGACCCCCCGCAGACCGTCGGTCCGGGCCGCGATGGCATCGCGCACGTCCGTCATGCGCGGCGCGGACAGTCCGATGGGTTCGCTGCACCGGCCGCCGTACAGCACGGCTGTGACGGGGCCGAGGTCTCGCGCCAGTTCGGCGACGGCGCGCCGCACCTGCGCGGCGTCGGTCACGTCGGCTCGCGCGTATCGGACCGTCACGCCGGCGCCAGCCAGGCGGGCCAGGTCGGCGGCCAGTCCGGCATCCTCGGCGGAGTCGCCGGGGCCGATCAGACCCAGCCGGCAGCCGCTGCGCCCGGCGAGCGCCAGCGCGCACTCGGCGGTGACTCGCTCGCCGCCTCCGACGGCCAACAGCACATCGCCGGGGCCGAGCGGATACACCGCCGGGTCGCCTGCGCGGGTGGGCAGCATCCGCCGGACCGGTACCCGCCGCACGCCGGACGCGTCGTAGTGCACCTCGCTGTAGGTGATGGTGGCGGCCACCTCGGCGGCGACCCGGGCCACGACCTGCGGCCCACGGCCGGTGTGGACGACGGTGGTGCGCACCCGCGGCGCTTCCAGGTGCAGCGTCCTGGCCACCGCGGCCGCGCCCGGATCGCGCCCGACCAGGACGAAGCGCCGGTCGTCCGCGCCGGCCAGCACGGCCTGGGCGCCGGACAGGGCAAGCTCGACCTGCTCCTCCCGCCGGCCACGGGGCAGGCAGACCAGGACGCCGGCGCCGACGCCGGCCTGTTCCAGGGCCCGCCGCAGCGATGCGGCCATCGGGTCGTCCGAGGCGGCGAACACCTGCCATGCGCCATCCGCAGCCGGCCGCGCCAATGACGGCCCGGGGGCATCGGCCAGGATCACCGACCAGGGCCGGACCCAGTGCCCCGCACCGATCTGCGCGCCCGCTGGCTCCTCATGCGTGCTGATCATCGTTGTGACGACGGCCTTCCGTTCGAGGTCTGTGGCGATTCTGGGCAGGCCCTTCCGCGCCGGTCGTCCTCGCCCGTGCGGACCGGAGCGGTAGGGGGCAGCGCGTCCCACTGCCCGCCGCCGGCCGGTGCCAGCAATGGCAAAGGTGCAACGGGGCAAATCGGCCCGGCACGCTGGTTCCAGCCGCCTGCCGTGGCGTCGCGACGCCGCCTGTCCAGCCGGGTCGTGCCGAGAGAAGTGAGGTCGCCGTGACTAGTCCGCACAGCCGCGTCCGAGCCGAGCGTGGTGAGTGAGATGGAGCCGATGACCGCTGCGGAGCGGGACCTGGTCACGAACCGGTGGAACGACACGGCCCGGACCGTCCCCCCGTCGACGTTGCCGGACCTGTTCGCCGCGCGGGTGGCCCGCACACCAGATGCGGTCGCCGTCACATCAGGCGGCGTCTCCTGGACCTATGCCGAGCTCGATGCCCGCTCCAACCGCCTCGCCCGATACCTCATCGGCGCCGGCGCGGGCCCGGAACGGCTGGTGGCGGTGGCACTGCCGCGCTCGCTGGAGATGGTGGCGGCCGTGCTGGCCGTGCTGAAGGCCGGCGCGGCGTACCTGCCGATCGATCCCGCGTACCCGGCGAACCGCATCGCGTTCATGCTGGACGACGCCGAGCCTCAGCTGCTGATCAGTGACCGTGCCACCGGGGCGGCCCTGCCGCATACGGCGGCCGTTGGCATGATCCAGGTGGACGACGCGCGGGTGGGCGATCAGGTGGCTTCGCTGCCCGGCGGAGCCGTCACCGACGACGAGCGGATCGCGGCGCTACGGCTCGCCCATCCGGCGTACGTGATCTACACGTCCGGGTCCACGGGCCGGCCGAAGGGTGTGGTGGTCACGCATCAGGGTCTGGCGAGCTTCTCGGCGTTCCTGGCCGGCACGTGCACGATTGGGCCGGGCTCGCGGGTCGGCCAGCTCGCGTCGCTGAGTTTCGACGCGGCGGTGATGGAGCTGCTGATGTCGCTGCCGGTGGGCGCGACGCTCGTGCTGCCCACGGCGGGCCCCCTGGCCGGCGAGGTCCTCGCCGAGGCGCTGTCGGAGCTGCGGATCACCCATGCCCTGGTCTCGCCGAGTGCGCTGGACGGGGTGCGACCGGAGCAGCTGCCCGCGCTGGAGTGTCTCCTGGTCGGCGGCGAGGCGTGCCCGCCGGAGATCGCGGCGGCCTGGGCGGGAGACCGGCGCATGTTCAACGCGTACGGCCCGACCGAGGCGACGATCTGCGCCACGATGAGCGGGCCGCTGTCCGGGCTGGAAACGCCGCTGATCGGTGGGCCGATCTGGAATGTGCGCGCGTATGTGCTGGATGACCGCTTGGGTGTGGTGCCGCCGGGGGTGGCGGGCGAGTTGTACCTCGCCGGCACCGGCCTCGCCCGCGGCTACCTGCACCAGGCCGGCCTGACCGCGCAACGGTTCATCGCCTGCCCATTCGGGTCCGGCGAACGGATGTACCGCACCGGAGACCTTGCCCGCTGGCGACCCAACGGCGAACTCGAATACCTCGGCCGAGTCGACGACCAAGTCAAAAT
>NZ_JBHUVA010000067.1:0-37431 GCF_042670805.1 Micromonospora sp. NPDC057141
CAAGGGGCCCTTCCTGACGCGAGCGTCCGGGGGACGCTCACTCGGCCGAGGCGGCCGGCTCCCCGGTGATCAGGTAGACGACGTGCTCGCCGGCGTTGACCGCGTGATCGGCGAACCGCTCGTAGAAGCGGCCGAGCAGGGTGGCGTCGATCGCCGTCTCCACCCCGTACGGCCAGTCGTCGCCGAGCAGCACCCCGAAGAGGCTCTTGTGCAGGTCGTCCATGGCGTCGTCGTCGCGGTCCAGCTCGGCGGCGAGGTCGGCGTCGGGCTTGGCCAGCACCGAGCCGATCTTCTCGGCCATCCGGTCGGCGATCGACGCCATGTCGACGAAGATCGGTCGCAGCTCCGCCGGTACGGCCGGCGAGGGGTGCCGGCGCAGCGCGGTCTTCGCCACGTGGTCGGCCAGGTCACCCATCCGCTCCAGGTCGGCGGCCACGTGCAGGGCGGTGATCATGGCCCGCAGGTCGGAGGCGACGGGGGCCTGCCGGGCCAGCAGGTCGCAGACCCGCTCCTCGACGTGCCGGTAGAGCTCGTCGATCTCGGCGTCCCGCGCGATCACGTTCTCGGCGGCCTGGCGGTCGGCGGTGAGCAGGGCTCGGGTGGCCTGGCGCATGGCCGCGCGGATGGCCTCGGCCATGTCCACCAGCAGCTGGCTGACAATCTGGAGGTCGGCCCGGAACTCGTCGCGCATCATCACGTCCTGTGGTCGGTGGTCGCCGGCCCGAGGGGGTACGGGCGTCGGCGCGGGTCTGGCAGGGTGCGCGACAACCGTAGGCCGGGGGAGATGACCGGAGGTGAACGCCGGTGAACGACGCGGGACCGACGAGTGAACATCGCCGGAAGCGAGAGCGTTTCATCCCGTTTGTGGCGATGTTCAGATGAACAATGACCCTACGATCGCCTGGTGGAGTGGGCGGTGACGACGGCGGTGGTCGTGGCACTGGTGGCCGGGTTGGCCATCGGTTCGCTGCTGCCCCGGCTCGTACGGTCGTGGCGCCGCCGCGGCCCGGCCGCCGGGAGCGGCGGTCCCGCCCGCCTGTTCCGGACCAGGGGGAGGCCCGTGATGGTCGACGATCAACAGACCGGCCTCTCCAGCCTGGGCCGCCGCACGGTGGACTCGCTGCGGGCCGGCGTCGTGGTGCTCGACCCCGACGACGTGCCGGTACTGGTCAACCCGGCAGCCCGCGCGATGGGGCTGCTACGCACGGGTGCCACGCCCGGCTCGATCGCCGCGCACCCGTTGATCCGTACCCTCGCGGGTCAGGTCCGGCGCACCGGCGTGCGGCGCGAGATCGAGCTGGACCTGCCGCGTGGCCGCGACGCCTCCGGCCCCGACCCCCTCGGCGTGCACCTGCGCGCGATGGCCATCGGCGGCGGGCACGTGGCCGTGGAGGCGGCCGACGTCACCGAGTCGCACCGGCTGGCCCGGGTCCGCCGGGACTTCGTGGCCAACGTCAGCCACGAGCTGAAGACGCCCATCGGCGCCCTGCAACTGCTCGCCGAGGCGCTGCTGGACGCCACCGAGCCGGCCGGCGCGGCGGCCCCCGACCTCTCCGAGGACCTGGTCGCCGCGCGCCGGTTCGCCGAGCGCATCCAGCACGAGTCGACCCGGCTGGGGCGGCTGGTGCAGGAGCTGCTGGAGCTGACCCGGCTCCAGGGCGCCGAGCCGCAGCCCGCCCCGGAACCGGTCGCCGTGGACTGGGTGGTCGCCGAGGTCGTCGACCGCACCCGCACCACCGCCGCCGCCCGACGGGTCGAGGTGGCCACCGAGGGCGAGCGCAACCTGACCGTGTACGGCAGCGACGCCCAGCTCGCCACCGCCGTGGCGAACCTGGTCGAGAACGCCATCAACTACTCCGGCGAGGACACCACGGTCCGGGTCACCACCCGGGCCGACGGCGAGCACGTCGCGATCTCCGTCGCCGACCAGGGGATCGGGATCGCGCCGACGGACGTCGAGCGGATCTTCGAACGGTTCTACCGGGCCGACCAGGCCCGCTCCCGGTCCACCGGCGGCACCGGTCTCGGCCTGGCCATCGTCAAACACATCGTCAGCAACCATGGCGGCCGGGTCGAGGTGTCGAGCACCCTTGGTGGTGGGTCGACGTTCACCCTCCGGCTGCCCGCCCGTCCATCGGACGACCTGCTGCCGACACCGCCATCCGGTGGGATCGAGGCCGGCCCGGCCGAGCTCCGGCAGGTCTGACCGCTATGAAAGGAATACCCCGTTGAGCCGCGTTCTGGTGGTCGAGGACGAGGAGTCGTTCTCCGACGCCCTGTCGTACATGCTTCGCAAGGAGGGCTTCGAGGTCTCGGTCGCGGCCACCGGCCCGTCCGCCCTCACCGAGTTCGACCGGACGGGCGCGGACATCGTGCTGCTCGACCTCATGCTGCCCGAGATGTCCGGCACCGAGGTGTGCCGGCAGCTCCGCCAGCGCTCGCACGTGCCGATCATCATGGTCACCGCGCGGGACAGCGAGATCGACAAGGTGGTCGGCCTGGAGATCGGGGCCGACGACTACGTGACGAAGCCCTACTCGCCCCGGGAGCTGGTGGCCCGGATCCGGGCGGTGCTGCGCCGGCAGACCCCCGAAGTCGCCGAGTCGGGAGCCCCGACCCTGACGGCCGGCCCGGTGCGGATGGACATCGAGCGGCACGTGGTCACCGTGGACGGGGGCACCGTCCAGCTCCCGCTCAAGGAGTTCGAGCTGCTGGAGCTGCTGCTGCGCAACGCCGGCCGGGTGCTGACCCGGGGCCAGCTCATCGACCGGGTCTGGGGCGCCGACTACGTCGGCGACACGAAGACCCTCGACGTGCACGTCAAGCGGCTGCGCTCGAAGATCGAACCGGAGCCGTCCGCGCCACGTTTCATCGTCACCGTCCGGGGCCTGGGCTACAAGTTCGAGCCGTGACCGGCCCGGGCACGGCCCGCGCCGGGACCAGCCGGAAGAGTGCCGGGCGGATCACCCCGCCCAGCGGTAGCGGCGCTCCGGCCGGCCGGCGACCCCGTACCGCAGGCTCACCTCCGCCCGGCCGGTGTCGGAGAAGTGCTCCAGGTAGCGGCGGGCGCTGACCCGGGAGATGCCCACCCGGTCGGCGCACTCGGCGGCCGAGAGCGTGCCCGGGTGCTCGCGCAGGGCGCGCTCGACCAGCTCGGCCGTCTCGGGGCTGAGGCCCCGGGGCAGCGCCGAGGTGGGGATGTGCGCGCCGGCCCGCGACAGCACCCGGTCGACGTCGGCCTGGTCGCTGACCACGGCCGCCCGGGGCGAGTTGCGTCGGGCCGCGTACTGCTCCAGCCGGGTCCGCAGCTCGTCGAAGTGGAACGGCTTGAGCAGGTAGTTGACCGCGCCGTAGCGGACGGCGCGGCGGACCGCCTCGGCCTCCCGGGCGGCGCTGATCACCAGGACGTCGCAGTCGTGCCGGGCGGCGCGCAGCCGGGTGACCACGTCCAGGCCGAACATGTCCGGCAGATAGAGGTCGAGCAGCACCAGGTCGGGGCGGAACTCGTCGACGGCGGCGACGGCCTGCTCCCCGGTGCTCGCGGTGCCGACGACCCGGAAGCCGTCGACGCGCTCGACGAACCCCCGGTGGATCCGGGCGACCATGAAGTCGTCGTCCACGATCAGCACGTCGATCATCGGACCCCCTCCGCGACGGCGGTCACCGACATCCGGGCGGTGAACATGGCCCCCTCCGCGGTGTTCGTCACCGCGACCTCGCCGCCGCGACGCTTGCACACCAGGCGGGTGAGCGCCAGCCCGATGCCGCGTTCCCCCTCCCGCGCGGCCTTGGTGGTGAAGCCGTGCGTGAAGACCTCCCGGGCGAGCTCCGGCGCGATCCCCGGCCCGGAGTCCCGGACGACGATCTCGACCGACGCGGCGTCCCGGCGCAGCTCGACCTCCACCCAGGCCGGTCGCTCACCGTCCCGCGCCGTCCCGTCCGCGACCGCCTCCACCGCGTTGTCGACCAGGTTGCCCAGCACCGTGGCGACGTCCACGGCCAGCTCCGGCTCCAGCCGGTCCAGGCCGGTCCGGTCGGAGACCCGCAGCTCCACCCGCCGCTCGGCGGCCAGCGCCGACTTGGCCATCAGCAGCGCCGCCACCGCCGTGTCGTGGATCCGGCTGGTCACCGTCAGGTCCAGCGAGGCACGGTGCCGGCTCAGCGCGTCGACGTACCGGACCACCTCGTCGTGCTCGCCGATCTGGATCAGCCCGGAGATGGTGTGCAACTGGTTGGCGAACTCGTGGGTCTGCGCCCGCAGCAGCTCGGTGGTGCTGCGGAACGACCCGACCTCCCGCTCCAGCCGGGCCAGTTCGGTGCGGTCCCGCAGGGTGGTGACCGAGCCGAGCCGGCGACCGTCCTTGGCCACCGTCATCCGGTTCATCACCAGCACCCGGCCGCCCCGGACGACCACCTCGTCGCGGGCCTCCGGGCCGCCGGTGCCGGCCAGCACGTCCCGCAGCCGGCCGGAGATCCGCAGGTCGGCGAGGCTGCGGCCGAGGCACTGCTCGGGCAGGTCGAGCAGCCGGCGGCCGACCGCGTTGACCAGGGTGACCCGCTGCTGCGGGTCCAGGGCGATCACCCCCTCGGCGATGCCGTGCAGCAGCGCCTCCCGGTGCTCCGCCAGCCCGGCGATCTCCCGGGGCTCCAGGCCCAGGGTCTGCCGCTTGATCCGTCGGGCCAGCAACCACGACCCGACCACCCCGAGCAGGCTGGCGATGCCGAGATAGGTGAACAGGTACGACGACGCGCCGACCAGCCGCTGCGACCAGGTCGGCGCCGCCTCCCCGATCACCACCACGCCGAGCTGGTCGCCGAGATCCTCCGCACCGGCGCCGAGCACCGGCACCTGGGCCACCAACTCCCGGGACCCGCCGACCGTCAGCTCGCCCGACCAGCTCCGCCCCTGCGCCACCCGGGGGTCGCCGAGCACCAGCGGGGTGCCCACCAGGGTCGGGTCGGTGGAGGCGACCACCCGGCCCCGGGCGTCCGCGACGGTCACCGAGGTCACCCCGGACTGGGTACGCGCGTTCTGCACCAGCGGCGCGACCAGCTCCGCCGGCGCCGGCGTGTTCAGCCGGTCGCGCAGCAGCGGGTTGCCGGCGAGCTGCTCGCCGAGGGCCGCGACCCGCCGCCCCTCGACCCGGTTGAAGGTCGCCGCCGACTGGGCCAGCGACACGGCGGCCACCGCCACCAGCACGACGACGACGATCGCGAGCTGGAGGACCAGCAACTGCCCGGCCAGGGTGCGGCGGGGCGTGACCACGACCACAAAGACCTCAATCTCCGCTGGTGACAGAAGGGAGACGGCGCGGCCGTCCGGAAGCCATCATCTTGCCGCCGGACTCCTTCGAAACGGAAGAGAAACATGATGGCAACTCGGAGAGACATGCTGGTCATGGGCGTCGCCGCCGTCACGGCGCTGGCGCTGGGCGCCTGCGGCGCCACCGCCGACAAGGGCGAGGGCGGCTCCGGTGCCGACGGGCCGGCCACCGGCCTGCGGCTCATGGTGCCGAACACCCCCGGCGGCGGGTACGACACCACCGCCCGCACCGCCGCGAAGGTGATGGAGGACGCCAAGATCGCCACCGGGGTGCAGGTGTTCAACCTGCCTGGCGCGGGCGGCACCGTCGGTCTCCAGCGCACCGTGAACGAGAAGGGCAACGGCAAGCTCGCCATGCAGATGGGGCTGGGCGTGGTCGGTGCCTCGTACACCTCGAAGTCGCAGGCGACGCTCACCCAGACCACCCCGCTGGCCAAGCTGATCGAGGAGGCCGGCGCGATCGTCGTGCCGAAGGACTCGCCGTACCGGACGATCGGCGACCTGGTCGCGGCCTGGAAGGCCAACCCGAAGGGCCTCGCCGTCGGCGGCGGCTCGTCGCCCGGCGGCCCCGACCACCTGCTGCCCATGCAGCTCGCGAAGGCGGTCGGCATCGACCCCCGCCAGGTCAACTACATCTCGTACGACGGCGGCGGCGAGCTGCTGCCGGCCCTGCTCGGCGGCAAGGTGGCCTTCGGCGCCAGCGGCTTCGGCGAGTTCCTCGACCAGGTCGAGGCCGGCCAGCTCCGGGTCCTCGCGGTCACCAGCGAGGCGCCCATCGAGGCGCTGAAGGACGTGCCGACGCTCAAGGCGTCCGGCATCGACCTGGTGTTCACGAACTGGCGGGGCATCGTGGCGCCGCCCGGCATCTCCGCCGCCGACAAGCAGGTGTGGATCGACGCGCTGACCAGGATGCACGAGTCCGCGCAGTGGAAGGCCGAGCTGACCAAGCGCGGCTGGACCGACGCCTTCGTCACCGGCGACGCCTTCGCCACCTTCCTCACCGAGCAGGACACGTCGGTGGCCGACCTGCTCAAGCAGCTCGGGCTGGCATGACCGGCCCGGCGACCCGACCGGACTCCGGCGGCGCGCCGCCCACGTACCCCGAGCGGGAACCGGACCGGCCCGGGGCCGGCGACGCCCCGCGGCCGGGCGGGCCCACCCGGCCCGCGCCGGGCCCGGACGGCGTCCCCGACCCCGGCGGGCGGGCGGCGGCCCGGGGCGGCGACCGGGCCCAGTACGGGGTCTGCGCCTTCCTCGCGCTCGTCGGCGGCCTGGTCGTCGCGGACGCCCTGCGCACCGGGCACGCGATCAGCCCCGCCGACCCGGTCGGCCCGAAGCCCGTGCCGATCCTGCTCGGCGCGCTGCTGCTGGTCGTCGCGGCGGTCTACGCCGTCGACGTGGCCCGGGGCGGCCGGGGCGAGCCGGAGGCCGGCGAGGACGTCGACCTGGCCACCCCGATCGACTGGCGGACCGTCCTGCTGCTGATCGGCGCATTTCTGGTCAACGCCGTGCTGATCGACCGGCTCGGCTGGGTGATCAGCGGGACGCTGCTGTTCTGGGGCTCGGCGTTCGCGCTGGGCAACCGGCACCACGTGCGGAACCTGCTGATCGCCGTCGCGCTGTCGCTGGTCACCTTCTACACGTTCGCCATCGGGCTCGGCGTCAGCCTGCCCGCCGGCGTGCTGCAAGGGATCCTGTAGATGGACAACCTGAGCAACCTGCTCGACGGGTTCGCCAACGTGGTGACCCCGACGAACCTGCTGATCGCGCTGCTCGGCGTGACCATCGGCACCGCCGTCGGCGTGCTGCCCGGCATCGGCCCGGCCATGACCGTGGCGCTGCTGCTGCCCGTCACGTACGGGATGGAGCCCACCCAGGCGTTCATCATGTTCGCCGGCATCTTCTACGGCGGCATGTACGGCGGCTCCACCACCTCGATCCTGCTCAACACCCCCGGCGAGTCGTCGTCGGTGGTGACCGCCATCGAGGGCAACAAGATGGCGAAGGCGGGCCGGGCCGCGCAGGCCCTCGCCACCGCCGCGATCGGTTCGTTCGTCGCCGGCACCATCGCCACCCTGCTGCTGGTCGTGGTCACCCCGCCGGTCGTCGCGTTCGCGGTCGGCCTCGGCGCGCCGGACTACTTCGCGCTGATGCTGCTGTCGTTCGTGGCGGTCACCGCCGTGCTCGGGGCGTCCCGGGTGCGCGGCCTCGCGTCGCTGCTGCTCGGCCTGGTCATCGGCATGGTCGGCATCGACACGGTCAGCGGCCAGCAGCGGCTCACCCTCGGCGTGCCGCAGCTCGCCGACGGCATCGACGTGGTCGTGGTGGCCGTCGGCATCTTCGCCGTCGGCGAGGCCCTCTGGATCGCCGCGCACCTGCGCCGCCGGGCCGCCGAGGTGATCCCGGTGGGTCGGCCGTGGATGGGCCGCGAGGACTGGCGGCGGTCGTGGAAGCCGTGGCTGCGCGGCACCGCGTACGGGTTCCCGTTCGGGGCGCTGCCGGCGGGCGGGGCGGAGATCCCCACCTTCCTGTCGTACGCCACGGAGAAGAAGCTCACGAAGCATCCGGAGGGGTTCGGCCGGGGCGCGATCGAGGGTGTCGCCGGCCCGGAGGCCGCCAACAACGCCTCCGCCGCCGGCACGCTCGTGCCGATGCTGGCCATCGGCCTGCCCACCAACGCCACGGCCGCGGTGATGCTGGCCGCCTTCCAGCAGTACGGCATCCAGCCCGGCCCGCTGCTGTTCGAGCGGGAGTCCGGCCTGGTCTGGACGCTGATCGCCAGCCTGTTCGTGGGCAACCTGCTGCTGCTCGTGCTCAACCTGCCGCTCGCACCGGCCTGGGCGCGCCTGCTGCGGATCCCCCGCCCGTACCTCTACGCCGGCATCCTGTTCTTCGCCTCGATGGGCGCGTACGCGGTCAACGCCGCGCCGTTCGACCTGTTCCTGCTCCTCGCGCTGGGGCTGCTCGGGTTCGGCATGCGGCGGTTCGGGCTGCCGATCCTGCCGCTGATCGTCGGCGTGATCCTCGGCCCGCGCGCCGAGCTCCAGGGCCGGCGGGCGCTGCAACTGTCCGGTGGCGAGCTGCACGGCCTGCTCGGCGGCTGGGTGTCCTGGTCGATCTACGCGGCGATCGCCGTGGTGCTGCTCTGGCCGCTGCTCGGCCGCTTCGTCGTACGTCCCCTGCGGGGAAGGTTGGTGACCCGATGACCGTGCTGGTGGGATACGTGCCCTCGGCGCTGGGCGAGGCGGCCCTGACGGCGGCCGTGGAGCAGGCCCGGTTCCGCGCCGAGCCGGTGCTGGTGGTGAACACCTCGCGCGGCGACGCGTACGTGGACCCGCGCCTGGCCCCGGAGCCCGACCTGGACCGGGTGTCCCGCGAGCTGACCGCGGCCGGGGTGCCGCACACGGTGCGGCAGCTCGTGCGGGGCCGCGACGCCGCCGAGGAGATCGTCGACATCGTCGAGGCGGAGGACGTGTCGCTGGTGGTGATCGGCGTGCGGCACCGCACCCCCGTCGGCAAGCTGATCATGGGGTCGACGGCGCAGGAGATCCTGCTCCGGGTCCCCTGCCCGGTGCTGGCCGTCAAGGCGGGTTGAGCGGGCTGCGGCGCGGGCTGCCGGTGTCAGGAAGGGGCCCTTCCTATACAGAAAGCGTTAGCGGGGGCCCCTCCTTACCTGCCGGCCGGGTGGGGGGCCACCTGGCCCTGCCGCAGCCGGGCCGCGCACAGCTCCGCGAGCCTCGCGTACGCCGCCGCGCCGACCAGCGCGGTCAGCTCCGGGCCGTACGAGACGTACATCGGCTCGGCCCCGACGTGGGCGTCCGTCGACGAGGTGCACCACCAGTCGAGGTCGTGCCCGCCCGCGCCCCAGCCCCGCCGGTCGAACTCGGCCAGCGTGGAGACCAGCACCTTCGTGTCGTCCGGCCGCTTGTGCCACTCCTGGTCCCGGCGGATCGGCAGCTGCCAGCAGACGTCCGGCTTGTATTCCAGCGGGTGCACCCCGTCGCGTAGGGCCTGGGCGTGCAGCGCGCAGCCGCCCCCGCCGGGAAAGTCGGCGTCGTTGAGGAACACGCACGGGGCGTCGACGGCGCGGGTGGCGGTGCGCCGGGCCGGCGTCCTGCCGTCGACCGTGTCGCTCTCGGTCCAGTTCTTGAACCCGCGCCGGAAGTGCTGCCAGTTGTCCGGGGTGAGCCGCTTGACCGCCGCCCGGACCCGCTTCTCGTCGTCGGCGTCGGTGAAGAACGCGCCGTGCGAGCAGCAACCGTCGGCGGCCCGACCGGCCACGATGCCGTGGCAGCCCTGGCCGAACACGCACGTCCAGCGGGACAGCAGCCAGGTCAGGTCGGCGCGGATCACGTGCGTGGCGTCGGCCGGGTCGACG
The DNA here is from genome assembly GCF_042670805.1 of Micromonospora sp. NPDC057141. Classification (NCBI taxonomy): domain Bacteria; kingdom Bacillati; phylum Actinomycetota; class Actinomycetes; order Micromonosporales; family Micromonosporaceae; genus Micromonospora; species Micromonospora sp. NPDC057141. The sequence continues at coordinate 9,702 of NZ_JBHUVA010000067.1, forward strand.
AACTCGATCCACTCCCGGGGGAAGTCCAGCCCCACCTCGCGGCTGCGCGGGTCGTCGGGGTCGTCCACCAGGACCTGGATCTCGATCTGGCTCGTCACCCGGACCAGCGTACGCCCGGTGTCCCGTGCGCACCGGCGAGCCACCGATCCGGCCAGGCCCTAAGGTCTTCGGCATGCGACTGGGAGTGCTCGACGTCGGTTCCAACACGGTGCACCTGCTGGTGGTCGACGCCCACCACGGTGCGCACCCCTGGCCGGCGCACTCGGAAAAGGTGGCGCTCCGGCTCGCCGAGCAGATCGGCCCGGACGGGGCGCTCACCGAGGCCGGTGCCAACGGGTTGGTCAAGGCGGTCGGCGCCGCCCGTGCCGCCGCGACCCGGCTGGGCAGCGGGGACCTGCTGGCCTTCGCCACCTCCGCGGTGCGCGACGCCACCAACGCGGCCGAGGTGCTGGCGAGGGTGCGCGACGCCACCGGCGTACGGCTGGAGGTGCTCTCCGGCGCGGACGAGGCGCGGATGACGTTCCTCGCGGTCCGGCGGTGGTTCGGCTGGTCGGCGGGCCGCCTGCTCGCGCTGGACATCGGCGGCGGCTCGCTGGAGGTCGCCGCCGGCATCGACGAGGACCCGGAGGTGGCGGTCTCCCTGCCGCTCGGCGCGGGCCGGCTGACCCGGGACCGGCTGCGCATCGACCCGGACGGCGCGGAGCCGCCGCCGGCCGGGGCCGTGGCGGAACTGCGGGAGTACGTCGACGGGCTGCTCGACCCGGTGGTGGAGAAGATGGCCGAGGTGGCCTGGGAACGCCCGGTGGCCACCTCGAAGACGTTCCGCACCCTGGCCCGGCTGGCCGGGGCGGCACCCTCCGGTGCCGGGCTGTGGGCCCGGCGCAGCCTGACCCGGGACGGCCTGCGGCAGGTGCTCGGCTTCGTCCGGCACATCCCGCCGCGCCACCTGAGCGAGCTGGAGGGCGTGAGCGTCGACCGGGCGCACCAGCTGCTGGCCGGCGCGGTGGTGGCCGAGGCGGTGATGCGCCGGCTCGACGTGCCCGCGCTGGACATCTGCCCGTGGGCGCTGCGGGAGGGGGTCATCCTGCGCCAGCTCGACCGGCTCACCGAGAGGTGAACCGGGGATGACCACCCGTCACGCCCGGTGACCCGATGCGGCGCTTCGGGCGATTTGCGATTACTCGTCACGATGTCGCAACGTGGACCGGGCTACGCTGGCAGCTGTGACTTCCCGCGTCCCGGTGCTCCTGTCCACGTCCTCGGTGTTCCCTGAGCGGACCGCGGCGGCGTTCCAGCTGGCTGCGGCACTCGGGTACGACGGCGTCGAGGTGATGGTCTGGACCGACGCCGTCAGCCAGGACGCCGGCGCGCTGCGCGGCCTCGCCGAGCACTACGGCGTGCCGGTGCTCTCCGTTCACGCCCCCTGCCTGCTGGTCACCCAGCGGGTGTGGAGCCCCGACCCGTGGGAGCGGCTCCGCCGCGCCGCCGAGCTGGCGGAGACCCTGGAGGCGCCCACCGTCGTGGTGCACCCGCCGTTCACCTGGCAGCGCGACTACGCCCGCACCTTCGCCGACGGGCTGGACGAGGTCGCCGGTCGGTTCGCCGGGCTGCGCCTCGCGGTGGAGAACATGTACCCGGTGCGGATGGCCGGCCGGCAGTTCGTCCCGTACGTCCCCGGGTGGGACCCGACCGAGACCGGCTACCCGTCGTACACCCTCGACCTGTCGCACTGCGCCGCCTCGCACACCGACGCCCTGGCCATGGCCGACCGGATGGGGCCGGGCCTCGCCCACGTGCACCTCGGCGACGGCACCGGCGAGGGACGCGACGAACACCTGGTGCCGGGGCGCGGCGGCCAGCCCTGTGGCGAGCTGCTCCGCTCGCTGGCCGGGCGCGGCTTCACCGGCTCGGTGGCCGTGGAGGTCACCACGCGGGGCGCGAAGAGCCGCGCCGTGCGCGAGGCCGACCTGCGCGAGGCCCTGGAGTTCGCCCGCGCCAACCTGACCGCGTCGTCCCCCGTCGACGCCTGAGCCGCGCCCCTGCCCGGCCGGCTCGGTGCCCGGGCCGACCCGGCCCGGTCAGCTCACCGGGGCCAGCGCGTCGGCCGGGGCGGAGACCTGCTGCTCGCCGATCGCCGCCCGCTTGCGGGCCCGGTGCGCGGCCACGTGCGACCGGGTGGCGCAGCGCTCCGAGCAGAACCGCCGGCAGCAGTTCGACGAGGTGTCCAGGTAGACGTTGCCGCACCGCTCGTCGGCGCAGACCCCGAACCGGGCGCTGCCGTACCGGCAGAGCCACACCGACAGGCCCCACGCCGCGCCGGCCAGGTATTCCGCGCTCACCGACGCGCCCCGGCTGGTGACGTGCATGTGCCAGTCGCTGGAGTCGTGGCCGGAGATGCGCGGCTGCACCGGGTACGCCTCCAGCAGCGCGTTCAGCTCGGCCACCGCCTGGGCGTCGCGCCCGGAGGTGCCGTAGTCGAAGATGTCGCGCAGGCGCTTCTGCGCCCGCCGGAAGATCGCCAGGTCCCGGTCCGCGACCTCGTCACGCATCCACGCGTGCTCGTCGGGAAAGAGGGACCGCAGGTCGTCGAGGTCGTCCAGCCGGGCGTTGACGAGGTCAACCCCGGTCCGGGCGTACGCGTCGAAGTTCACTCCACAACGGTAGACGACTCACGGGAGTCGTGGCGTGTCGATGTAGTGCGGCAGGAACCGGGCGTAGTTGTCGGTGATGAGGCTGGCGCTCTCCCGCAGGCCCGCGCCGGCCGGCTCGCCGTCGACGATCCAGCTGCCCAGCACCACGTGGTTGCCGTCGAAGCTCGGCAGGGCCCGGAACTCCTGGTAGCAGTAGCCCTCGTCGCCGTAGTCGCCGGGGTTGCTGACCTCGCCGGCGGGCGTGACGATCCGCACCGACCCGCCCTCCCGGCCGAGCAGCGGCTTCGCCACGTACCCGGTCATGCCCCGTGGCGAGTCGAGGTACGCGGGGAGCAGGTACTCGTGCCCGGGGTGCAGTTCCCACAGCACGGCGAGCAGCGCCTTGTTGGACAGCAGCAGCTTCCAGGCCGGCTCGATCCAGGTGGTCGGGGTGCCCGGCTCCAGCGCCAGCGGCCCGTACGGCTCGGCGAGCATCCACTCCCAGGGGTAGAGCTTGAAGCAGGTGGTGACCGGCCGGTCGGTGGCGTCGACGAAGCGCCGGCCGTCCCAGCCGATGTCCTGGATGGGCAGCAGCTCCGCCGTCAGCCCCGCCTGCCGGGCCGTCTCGGCCAGGTAGCCGGCCGTGATCTGGTCCTCGCCCGACTCCTCCTCGTTCGACCAGGCCACGTGCACCTGGTCGTCGTGCAGGCCCGCGCCGATGCGCGCCCAGCCCGCGACGAGGCGCTCGTGCAGGCTGTTCCACTGGTCCGCCGCCGGGCGGGTCTCCTCCAGCCAGAACCACTGCACGATGCTCGCCTCGACCAGCGAGGTGGGGGTGTCGGCGTTGTATTCCAGCAGCTTCGGCGGCCAGCTGCCGTCATAGCAGAGGTCGAAGCGGCCGTAGAGGCTCGGCGGGCCCTCGCGCAGGGAGCGGGCCACCGCCTCCGCCGCCCACCCGGGGATGCCGAACTCGGCGTAGCGGCCCCGGGCCACCACGTGTTCGGCGGCGGCGACGCACATCCGGTGCAGCTCGGCGGTCGCCTCCTCCAGCCGGAGCACCTCCTCCAGGCCGAGGACGTACGCGGCGGTCTCGTCCCAGTACGACACGATCCCGCCGTCGGGCAGCTCCGTGTCGACGTAGACCAGGCCCTGCGAGCGGACCGTGGCGTCCCAGTCGGGGCGCGGGGTGGCCGCCTCGCGTCGCACGTCAGCCGCCGCAGGAGGCGAGGTGGGTGCCGAAGCCGCCGCGCTCCGGGACGGCTGCGGCGGCGACCGGCCGGGCGTCGGCACGCCCGTCGACGGTGCCGTCGACGGCGGCGGCGTTGACCGTGGCGGCGTCGGTGCCGGCGGCCGGCACGTGCATCGCCAGCGCCACGGTCGTCCCGCCGCCCGCCGGCCCGAGCGCGCAGTCGTCGTCATCGTCGTCGCCGGAGGACATGTTGCAGCCCGAGAGGGTGAGCGCGAGGGCGGTCAGCGCGCCGAGCTGCACGGTGGCCGACCGGAGCCGGCGTCGGGGGCGTTGTTCCACGGCATCGTTGTAGCTGATCCGCGCCACGTAACCCGCCCCGGGGCTCGGCTGGCGGGGCTGCCGCCCGGCGAGGCGGTGCGTTCGGGCGTTACGCTCAGCTCATGCTCCGTTCCGTCATTCTTGCCGCCTCCCGGTCATCCCAGGTCGAGCGGCTCGTCGCGACGGCCCCGTTCACCCGGGACGTCGTCCGCCGGTTCGTCGCCGGCGCCGGCACCGACGACGCGTTGCGCGCGACCCGCGAACTCGTCGCCGAGGGCCTCGCGGTCACCCTCGACAACCTCGGCGAGGACACCGTCACCGCAGAGCAGGCCACGGCCACCCGGGACGAGTACCTGAAGCTGCTGGCGCTGCTCTCCGACGCCGGGCTCACCCCGGCCGCCGAGGTCAGCGTGAAGCTCTCCGCGCTCGGCCAGCGCTTCGACGAGCGGCTCGCGTACGACAACGCGCGGGCGATCTGCGTCGCGGCGGACGAGGCGGGCACCACGGTCACCCTGGACATGGAGGACCACACCACCACCGACTCGACGCTGGACACCCTGGCCCGGCTCCGCAAGGACTTCCCGGCGACGGGGGCGGTGCTCCAGGCGTACCTGCGGCGGACCGAATCGGACTGCCGCGAGCTGGCGTACGCCGGGTCCCGGGTGCGGCTGTGCAAGGGCGCGTACCGGGAGCCGGAGTCGGTGGCGTACCAGGCCGCCCGCGAGGTGGACAAGTCGTACGTGCGGTGCCTGAACATCCTGATGTCCGGCGACGGGTACCCGATGCTGGCCACCCACGACCCGCGCCTGATCACCATCGGCGAGGACCGGGCGCGCTGGTTCGACCGGGGGCCGGAGCGGTTCGAGTTCCAGATGCTCTACGGCATCCGGCCGGAGGAGCAGGCCCGGCTGGTCGGCGACGGCTTCACCGTGCGCACCTACCTGCCGTACGGCACCGACTGGTACGGCTATCTCATGCGCCGGCTCGCCGAGCGCCCCGCGAACCTGGCCTTCTTCGGCCGGGCCCTGATGTCGAAGAAGTGACGGCCCCGGCGGAGAAGTGACTCATTCGTTCGACCAGGCCCGGGTGCTGAGCACCAGCCGGTAGCCGTCCGGGTCGGCGAACGTCACCCCCCAGCGGTCCCAGTACGGGCCGGCGGAGACCCTTGTCCCGCCGGTCCGCTCCAGCCGGTCGACGAGTTCACCGTCGACCGGCCCGTCGACGTAGAGCACGAGCAGGTCCTCCCCGGTCGGGCTCGGCGCCACGGTGAGCCCCGTGCCGCCGACCAGTTCCAGGTGCCAGCCCGCGCCCGCCCAGCCGACCATCACCAGGTCGTGCTCGCCCGGCGCGTTCGCCGCGCCCCGGTACAGCACCCGCAGGCCGAGCCCGTCGACCCAGAAGCGTTCTGCGGCGGCCAGGTTCCGGCTGGGCCGGGCGATGCGGATGTGGGTTCGTTTCGACAGTTCCATGCCGGGGATCCTGCGACCTCACGCGGGCTTCAGGTCAAGCTTGACAGGTGTGGCTAATTAGGTTAGCTTTTTGGCTATGACTATTAGCCATGTGGAGCGGGACGGTGGGCGGATCGCCTACGAGGTGCACGGGGAGGGTCCGCTGGTGGTCCTCTCCCACGGCATGGGCGAGAACCGGTCGGCCTTCCGGCACCTGGTGCCACTGCTGGTCGACGCCGGCTACCGGGTGGTGTCGGTCGACGTACGCGGGCACGGCCAGTCCAGCGCCGGCTGGCCGACGTACGCCCCGGCGGAGGTCGCCGCCGACCTGCTCGCCGTCGTCCGCGTCCTCGGGGGTGGCCCCGCCACGCTGGTCGGCAGCTCGTCCAGCGCCGCCGCCGTGGTCTTCGCCGCCGCCGACGCCCCCGACCTGGTCGGCGCGATCGTCCAGGTGGGCGCGTTCGTCGCCGAGCCGAAGCTGAACCCGGTCGTGCGGCTGGCCGTGGCGGCGGTGCTGCGCAGCCCCCGGCTGTTCGGCATGTTCCACCGCACCCTGTTCCCCTGCGGGCGGCCGGCGGACTACGCCGCGTACCGGAAGGAGATGGTGGCCAACCTGCGCGAACCCGGCCGGATGGCGGCGATGCGCGGCGTGGCGGCCCCGGTCGAGCCGCACTGGACCGCGCGGGCCCGCCAGGTGCGCCAGCCGGTCCTCGTGCTGATGGGCACGAAGGACCCCGACTTCCCCGACCCCGGCGCCGAGGCCCGGGCCGCCCGGCGCCTCTTCGCCACCGCCGAGGCCCGGATGGTCGACGACTCCGGCCACTACCCGCACGCCGACCGGCCGGCCGAGACCGCCGCCCAGCTCGTCGCCTTCCTGAAGGCCACCGCCGGTGCCTAGGGCCGGGCTCAACCAGCAGGTCGTCGTGCGCGAGGCGGCCCGGCTCGCCGACGAGGTCGGCCTCCACCAGCTCACCCTCGCCGCCCTGGCCGGCCGGCTCGGCGTCGCCCTGCCCAGCCTCTACAAGCACGTGAAGGGTGCCGACGCGCTGACCCAGAAGCTCGCCGCGCTGGCCACCGCCGAGCTGGCCGCCGCGCTCACCGCCGCAGCCGCCGGCCGCGCGGGCGGCGACGCCCTGCGCGCCGTCGCCGCGGCCTACCGCGACTACGCCCGCCGGCACCCCGGGCGCTACCCCGCCGCACAACGGGTGCCCGACGCCCGCGACCCCGACCACGTCGCCGCCAGCGACCGGGCCGTCGGCGCGATCTACGCCATCCTCCGGGGGTACGGCCTGGGCGGCGACGACGCCGTCGACGCCACCCGGACGCTCCGCAGCGCCCTGCACGGCTTCGTCACCCTGGAGGCCGCCGGCGGCTTCGGGCTGCCGCGCGACCTCGACCGCTCGTACGACCGGCTCGTCGCCGGGCTGGACGAGGCGTTCCGCTCCTGGCCGGGGCAGGGCTGACCGCCGCGCGGGCCCGCCCCGGCCGGTGCGGGGTGGCGGCCGGGCGGGCCGTGGCGCGCTCGCACCATCCGCCCCGGAGGTCGTACCCTTCGCCGGGTGACCGACGGCTTGGACGGCATGCACCGGTGGGACCAACCACGACGGCGTCGGCCCTGGCCGCTGTGGGCCGCACTCGGCGCGGTGCTGGTGCTGCTCACCTGCGGCCTGCCGACGGTGCTGCTGGCCGGCGTGCTGCACGAGGCGGCGGGCCGGCCGACCATCGGTCGCCTCGGGCCCACCGTGCCCGAGGACCCGGCGGTCCAGGCCGCCCGGCAGCTCGGCGAGCGGATCTCCGGCCAGCTCGACCGCCAGGCCGCCGCCCTGCTCGGCGGCGACCGGGCCGGGTTCCTCGCCGTCGCCGAGCCGGCCGCCCACCCCACCCTGACCCGCCGGTACGCCGCCCTCCGGGCGCTGCGGGTCACCGTGTGGCGACCCGAACAGACGGGCCTACCGACCACCGTGGCCGGACGGCCCGACGAGTGGCGGATCGTGGTCCGCTTCCAGTACTGCCTCGTGGTGCCCGGCTGCCGGCCGAGCCCCGTGCTCGTCGGCACCCGGTGGCGGGACTCCGGCGGGCAGGTTCGGCTGGTCGCCATGGAGGAGTCCCGGTCCGCCGAGACCGGCACCCGGCCGTGGGAGGTGAGCGACCTGATCGTCGCGGTGGGCCCGCGTACCGTCGTGGCCACCACCCCGGCGCTGCGCGGGAAGCTACCCGGCCTGCTCCGCCAGGCCGAGGCCGCGGCGCGGACCGCCGACGCGTACGCGGTCGCCGGCCCTCCGCCCGACCGGTACCGGGTCTTCTACGCCGGGAAGGCGGAGTGGCTGAGCTGGTACGGCGGCGGCCGTCCGGAGTGGACCGGCGGGTACGCCGTCACCGTCGGCGGCGGTCACCACGAGGTGGTGCTCAACGCCGACGGGCTCTCCGCCACCGGCGCCGACGACCTGCTCCGGCACGAGCTGACGCACGCCGCGTCCCTGCCCGAGCGCGGGTACCCGGGCCGGGAGACCTGGTGGCTGGTGGAGGGGCTCGCCGAGTACGCGGGCGCGGGCGGGGCGCCGGTCGGCCGGTACGAGGGACTCGCCGAGGTGCGCGAGCTGCTGGCGCCGGGCGGCGGCTGGACCGGCCGGCTGGAAGACCTCACCCCGGCCGAGGACGCCTCCGCCCGGCGCGTCGGCGGCAGCTACGGCGTCGGCTACCTGGCCGTACGGCACCTCGTCGACCGGTTCGGCGAGCAGCGGGTGCTCGCCTTCTTCAAGGCGGTGGTGCACGACCGCCGGACCCCGGAGGAGGCTTCCGGGGAGGCGTTCGGCGAGCCGTGGGCGGCCCTGCACGACGAGTGCGTCGCGTACACCCGGGCGGCGGTCGGCTGATTCCGCAGTGGTGGGTGAAGGGTCATCGCTGGTTGACGTTCATGATCGACCGCTGTTCGGGCTCGGCGGGGCACCTGCGACACTGGTCCCGCTCCCAGTGCGGAGCCCCGGTCCGCGTCCGGAAGCGGCCCGGGGCGCCCGCCCGGTGGCTCCGGTGGCGCCGCCGGAGCCACCGGGTGCCTTGATCGACAACATGGCGGCGACATGGCGGGGTCAGGGGTGCCCGGATACCGCAATGTCGCCGACACGGCGCAAGGCCAACCGGACGCCGGCCCACCCGGGCTCAACCGGACGCCGCGTCCCAGGCGGGCCCGACCGGCCCCAGTCGGGGCGAAACGGCAGGCCACGGGCGGGGGAAACCCGACCCCCGGCGTGATCAACATGCGTGAAGGGATCGCGCCGGTCACAGCCGTCCCGCTACCGTACTGGTAACACGCGCGTAGCCCGTCCTGGCGGGAGGATCCCGTCCGGCGGCACGCGCCGGGGCATGGGATGGGGCGGTGGGCCATGACCGGTTCGCAGTCCGACGGCAGGCTGTCGGAGGTCAGGTTCCTCACCGTCGCCGAGGTGGCGACGGTGATGCGGGTGTCGAAGATGACGGTCTATCGGCTGGTGCACAGCGGTGAGCTGACCGCCGTGCGGGTCGGCCGGTCGTTCCGGGTGCCCGAGCACGCGGTGCACGAGTACCTCCGGGGCGCGTTCCAGGAAACCGCCTGATCGGCCTGATCGGCCTGATCCGCCGTCCGGCGATCCCACGGAGTGCCCCGTAGCGATCCCACGGGGTGCCCCGCAAAGGGCATCGAGTGCGACGTAACGGGCATCGACGGGGGCGCGTTGGTCCTGCTGACGCTCTCCGGCTACCCTGGACCGGACCGTGACCGCACATCGGTGCGCCCGCCGCCCGCCAACCGGTCCGGCCCGTTGTCCGCAAACGGCCCTCGACGCCACCGCGTGGTGTCGTCCGGTCCGCCCCGCACGTTGCATCGAAAGGCTGTCGTCGTATGGGCTCGGTGGTCAAGAAGCGCCGCAAGCGCATGGCTAAGAAGAAGCACCGCAAGCTGCTGCGCAAGACCCGCGTCCAGCGTCGCCGTCTCGGCAAGTGACCGGGGCCGGGCCCACTGCGGCCCGGCATCCCGTGTCGCTTGCCAACAGTCGACCCTCGGAGGCTCAGGTGATCAGGCCGCGGTTGCCCCGGCTCGATCCCACCTGCCGGGGTAGGTGCACGACGTGACCCCCGGTGGCACCCCAGGTGCCCCGGGGGTGGTCGTCGTCACCGGGGTCAACCGCTACCTCGGCGCTCACGTCGCCGCCCGCCTCGCCGCCGACCCCCGGATCGAGCGGGTGATCGGCGTCGACCCGACCGCCCCCAACCCCGAGGTGGCCGGCCTGCTCGACCGGGTCGAGCGCATCCGGCTCGACCTCGGCTCGCTCGGTGGCCTCCTCGCCGACCTCGACGTCGACGCCGTGGTGCACCTCGCCCTCGTCACCGCCCCCGATTCTCAGCAGGGCGGCCGGTCGGCGATGAAGGAACAGAACGTCATCGGCACCATGCAGCTGCTCGCCGCCTGCCAGCGGGCACCCCGGCTGCGCAAGCTCGTCGTCCGCTCGTCGACCGCCGCGTACGGGGCGTCGTTCCGGGACCCGGCCGTCTTCACCGAGGAGACCGAGCCGCGCGAGGTGCCGCGCGGCGGGTTCGGCCGCGACATCCTCGACATCGAGGGGTACGTCCGCGGCTTCCGTCGCCGCCGGCCCGACGTCACCGCCACGGTGCTGCGCTTCGCGCCGTTCATCGGCTCCACCGCCGACACCACGCTCACCAGGTACTTCTCCCAGCCGTTCGTCCCCACCGTGTTCGGGCGCGACCCCCGGTTGCAGTTCGTGCACTTCGACGACGCGCTGGAGGTGCTGCACCGGTCGGTCGCCGAGGAGCACCCGGGCACGTTCAACGTCGCCGGGCCGGGCGTGCTCTCCCTGTCCCAGGCGATCAGGCGGGCCGGGCGGGTGGGCGTGCCGGTGCTCGAACCGGGCCTGTCCGGGGCCGTCGCGCTGGCCCGCAGCCTCGGCTTCGGCCGGTACGGCCTGGACCAGGTCGACCTGTTCGTGCACGGTCGGGTCGTGGACACCTCCGCCCTGGAGCGCGAGTACGGCTTCGCGCCCCGCTCGACCGCCGCCGCGTTCGACGACTTCATCCGTGCCCACCAGGGCGGCGTGGTGGTCACCCGGGAGCAGTTGGCCGCCGCCGAGCGGGCCGTCCTCGACGGCATCCGCCAGGTGCGCGCAGCCGCACGGGAGCGGTCGTGACCCAGCCGGACGAGGAGCGCGGGCGCGCCGGGGCCAACGGCCGGTACGACGTACCGCTGGTGGTGGCCGGCCCGGATGCGGAGCCGGCGCGGCGCAACGGCCATCGCCCGGTCCCAAAGGCCGCCGCCAAGCCGGCCCGTGGCCCGGCGGACCCGAAGCCGGCCCGGCGGGAGCCACTGGCGGAGCGGGGGCTGCCGGAGCCGGCGGCGCGCGCGCCACGGAAGGCGGCGGTGCCGGACCAGCCCGGCGACGTGTGGGACCGGCGGGTCGCGTCCGGGCTGGCGTTCCTGCGCCGGCGGCTCTCCGGCGACTACCAGGTGGACGAGTTCGGGTTCGACCCGGAGCTGACCGGGTCCGTGTTCCACCCGATGCTGCGGCTGCTCTACCGGGACTGGTTCCGCACCGAGGTCACCGGGCTGGAGCACGTGCCGGCTGACGGGGCCGGCCTGGTGGTCGGCAACCACTCCGGCACGGTGGCGCTGGACGCGCTGATCCTCTCCGCCGCCCTGCACGACCAGCACCCGGCCCACCGCTACCTGCGGCTGCTCGGCGCCGACCTGGTGTTCCGGATGCCGGTGGTGTCCGAGATCGCCCGCAAGACCGGCGGCACGGTCGCCTGCAACCCGGACGCCGAGCGGCTGCTCCGCTCCGGCGAGGTCGTCGGCGTCTTCCCCGAGGGGTTCAAGGGCGTCGGGAAGCTCTACTCCGACCGGTACAAGCTGCAACGCTTCGGCCGGGGCGGCTTCGTCTCGGCGGCGCTGCGCACCGGCACCCCGATCGTGCCGGTGGCGATCGTCGGCGGCGAGGAGATCTATCCGATGCTCGCCGACATCAAGCCCCTCGCCCGGCTGCTCAAGCTGCCATACTTCCCGGTCACGCCGACGTTCCCGTGGCTGGGGCCGCTCGGCATGGTGCCGCTGCCCAGCAAGTGGCTGATCGAGTTCTGCCCGCCGATTCCGACCGCGCACCTGACCGACTCGGCCGACGACCCGCTGGTCGTGTTCAACCTCGCCGACCAGGTGCGGGAGACCATCCAGCAGACCCTGCACAGCCTGCTGGAACGCCGCCCCGATCCGTTCGGCCCCTGACCCTGACCCGCCGCGAACCGGCCGCCGACCCAGGGGAGGCGGGCTGCGGGCCGTCAGCGTCGCGGCGGCGGGGTCGTCAGGAGAGGCGCGGCGGCGGGTCGTCAGCGGACGCGGCGGCGCTTCTGCAGCGCCATCCCGGCGCCGACCGCACCCGCGAGCAGCCCGGCCGCGGCCGTCGACGGCACCGCGATCTTCACGGCCCGCCGGCCGGTGCGGAAGTCCCGCACCTCCCAGCCCCGCTCCCGGGCCTGCCGCAGCAGGGCGCCGTCCGGGTTGATCGCCACCGCCCGCCCCACGGCCGACAGCATCGGCAGGTCGTTGGCGGAGTCGCTGTAGGCGGAGCAGCGGGCCAGGTCCAGCCCTTCGACGGCGGCGAGCTGGGTCACCGCCTCGGCCTTGGCCGGCCCGTGCATCAGGTCGCCCACCAACCGCCCCGTGTACGCCCCGTCGATCACCTCGGCGACGGTGCCGATCGCCCCGGTCAGCCCCAGCCGGGACGCGATCACCCGGCCGATCTCGACCGGCGCGGCACTGACCAGCCAGACCCGCTCCCCGGCGTCCAGGTGGCGCTGCGCGAGCCGACGGGTGCCGGTCCAGATCCGGGGGGCCATCAGCTCGTCGAAGATCTCCTCGGCGAGCCGCTCCACGTCGTCGACCCGCCAGCCCTCGATGAACGCGAGCGCCGCCTCCTTGGCCTGCGACATGTCCCCGGCGTGTTCGGTGGCGAGCACCCGGAAGCGTAACTGCTGCCAGGCGAACCGGGCCAGGTCCCCGGTGGTGAAGTAGTTGCGGGCGGCGAGCCCGCGGGCGAACCAGTAGATCGAGGCGCCCTGCATCATCGTGTTGTCCACGTCGAAGAAGGCCGCGGCGGCCGGATCGGGGGCAACCGGGGTGGCGGGCGCGGCCTCGGTCTCCGCCCAGCCGGCGGTGTGACCGCGCCGGTCGGTGCTGACCGTCATCCTGCCGTTGCGGGCCACCCGACCTCCCTCGCTCGACGCCCCCGACGAGGGTCTCCCCGCGAGCGTAGCCGGGCGGCGTGGCAACCCCACCCGGTGCAGCAGAAGTGTGGCGCGCGCTGCTTGTGCAGGGAGGGGCACCTTGTTGACGCATAACGTTGTACAGGGGCCCCTTCTTGACCGCACGAACGGCGGGGCGCCCACTCGTGGTGGGCGTAGGGGGCGTGCGGGACGCTGGTGACGCGTGGGAAGCAGCATGCAGTGCACGGGCGAAGGCCCTGGGACGGGCGGGAAGGCGTGGGGTCAGCGTTCGCCGGGGCAGGCCGCCGGCGTCGGGCCGAGCGCGTCGCTGCCGGCCGGCGCGGGCAGCTCGCACTCGATGGCCGCGCGCAGCGCGTCGGAGCGCTTGCGGATCGCGTCGAGCAGGACGATCGACCGGCGGACCCGGTCCCGCTCCGCACGACTGGCCCCGTTGAGCAGGTCACCGACCGCGCGGCGCTGCCCGGTGACGAAGGTGTTCACCGCGTCCAGACCGGCCGGGTCGGAGCGCTGCGCAGCCGTGGTGGTGAGCAGGCGTACGCCCTGGCGGGTGTCCGAGTCCATGTCCTCAAGGACGGCGTCGAACCCGAGTCGGTCCCCGCGCAGTGTGGCGGCCTCGCCGAGCCGGGTGCGGGCGAAGTCGAGGAAGAGCTGGCCGCGGCTGAGGTCCGAGCTGGCCAGGGCCAGCTGGGCCCGCTCCGTGGAGCGCTTCATCCCGTACAGGGCGTCGCCGGGCACGGCGTTCTCGCTGGCGGCGGAGATGCCGGAGACGGCGATCGCGCCGGCGGTCACCCCGATGAGGATGGCGCCCCGGGCGCGGGCCCGGCGGGCGGTGACGGCCGGCAGGAGCGGGCCGCGCGGGCCAGCGCCGACGATGCCGCGCTGACCGACCGTGCCCCGCCGACCAGCCGTGCCGTGTTGGCCAGCCGTGCCGCGCTGACCGACTGTGCCGTGTTGGCCGAGCGTGCCCCGCTGGGCGGTCGGCGCAGCCTCCGCGGCCGTGGTGCCGGCCCCGACGACCTCCCGCTCGGCGGTGGCGACGAGCATCGCCCGCAGGCCGGTGCGGAAGTCGGGGTCCACCGCGACGGGCGGAGGGTCGGCGTTGAGCTGCTGGCCGACCGCGACGAGCGCGGCGAGGTGGTCGTCGGCCCGGGACCGGACGTGGTGACGTCGGCCGCCGTTGGCTTCGTCGAGAAGCTGCGCGAAGCGCTCGGCGCGCCGGCGGGAGAAGAGGTTGCTGGTCACCGCAGGCACCTCCTCTCGCTGGTCGCGGCCGGTCGGCCGCTGTCGGCACCAGCGACCGGTGGCAGCGTGCACCCAGGACGAAGCTCGTGGTGGGCTGCGCTGTCCGGACCGTCGGGCCCGGGGGATGCCGGCGAACCATCGGTCGCACCGGGAGAAACGCTCCGCCCCGGGCACGGGTTACGGGGCCGGCGGGAGCGAAATCACGAAGAGTGATGGTCGTCACGCCCCGTGGTCGTCGATCCCTGGCCGTCGATCCCGGTCCGCGCCGTACCCCGGTTGGTGTACAGCGTGGACCGCTGTCGAGGCCGCGCTCCCGGCGCGTGGACGTCGCCGGCCGGGCGGTCGGCCCCGAGCTGGGAGGACGAACCGCCGGGCGGGCTGGCACACGGGCGAGGCGGGCAGGGCAGGGTGGGGCGTACGGTGCGACGACGGTGGTGGTCAGGACTGGAAGCCGTCCGGCAGCAGCCGGGCCAGCGCGCGGACCGCGCGGTACTGCAACGCCTTGATCGCACCTTCGTTCTTGCCCATCGCCCGGGCCGTCTCCGCCACGGAAAAGCCCTGCAGGAACCGCAGGACGATGCACTCCTGCTGCTCCGGGTTGAGCTGCTTGACGGCGGTGAGCAGGGCGACGTTGGTGATGTGCTCGACGACCGCCGCCTCCGGGCTGCCCTCCGGGCCGCGGTCCTCCCGGTCGGCGTCCAGCACGTCGCCGGTGGTGACCTCCAGCCGGTACCGGCCGGACTTGAAGTGGTCGGCGACCAGGTTCCGGGCGATGGTGACCAACCACGCGCCGAGGTCCCGGCCCTGCCAGGTGAAGCTGCCGATCCGCTTGAGGGCACGCAGGAACGTGTCGGAGGTGAGGTCCTCGGCGAGCTGCCGGTTGCCGACCCGGAAATAGACGAAGCGGAAGACGGTGTCGACGTACCGGTCGTAGATCAGCCCGAACGCCTCGGCCTCGCCGGCCTGGGCGCGCTCGACCAGCTTCCAGACCTCGGTGGCCGGGTCGGACGGGTCGGGCCGGCTCGGGAAGCCCGTCGGCGTGCCGCCGCCCGGGGGTCCGGGGGACGGTGGGGGCGGGCTGGCCGGCACCGCCGGCAGCACCGCCGTGTCGGTGGTCGACGGATCGGTCACCGGCGGGGTGTCGCCACTGCGTCGGCCCTGCGCCGGCATGGTCGGCCGGGCGGGTGACGCGACCCGTCCGCCGTTGCCCCCGGGCGTCGCGGGACGGGGCAGTGCCTCGTTGTGATGGGACCGGTTGCGTAACCGTCTGGACTCCCCGTCGCCGCGTACAGCGAGGCTGGACATGTCGTCCACGGGGTTCCGGCCGGCGCGCAGCCGTTCGTTGAGGACGGCGCGGGCGGCCGCGGCCAGCCCGACCGGTCGCTGCGCGTAGCCGAAACTGGTCACCGTGCCTCCCCGATCAGGGTCGCCGCGGGCCGCTGGGGCACCCCGACACGGGTGCGGCCGGGGCCGTCGGGCAGGGCTCGTCCGGGAAGTGCCGACAGGCGGCAGATCCCCTTGAGGTACGGGTCCAATGCGCTCACAGGCACGGGGGCCTCCTCGGGCTGAGGGGTGTCGACTCACGGCAAATGGGGTGAGTCGACCCGAGTGATAATAGGGCCAACGTCACCCGCGCGTGGCAAGTCCGTTACACAGAGCAGAAGTATTTGCTTCCCCGTCGCACCGGCACCGGACCGGTTGTCCGTCGGGGGAGGTTGACTTTCGCGCGGCGGGCTGATTAGAGATAACCCCAGCTCAGCGCCTGATCGACCCGCTCGGCGAGAGGGCGGGACAGGTGGCTGCGACGCCTATCCGCACGGGTGCGCGGGCGCTTCCCGCGTACCCGCAGGGGCTCGCCCGCACACTCTGGGTTGCGGAGTCGGCGGTACCGGATGCGTCGCACCGACAGGCCGGGGGAGACTGTCCGGGCGCGGTGCCGCCGGAGGGCGGCCCCGGCCGACACCCGCACGGAGGTTTCCCGATGTCCAGTGACGCCCGGCTCACCCTGATCACCCGCCCCGGCTGCCACCTCTGCGAGGACGCGAAGGCGGCGCTCGACCGGGTGGTCGCGGTCACCGGCGACCGGTGGATCGAGAAGGACGTGACCGACGACGTCGCGCTGGAGCGCGAGTACGGCGACCGGCTGCCGGTGGTGCTGCTCGACGGCAAGGAGCACGGGTACTGGCGGGTGGAGGAGGAGCGCCTGCTGCAAGACCTCACCACCCCGCAGCTCTGACTGCGACCCGCAGCCCGCCGGTCCCCACGGTGGCCGCCCGCCGCCTATCGTGCTCGGATGACCTCTGCGCGCCCCCACCTCGTCTGGGACTGGAACGGCACCCTGCTCAACGACCTCGACCTGGTGGTGGCGGCCACCAACGCCGCGTTCGCCAGCGTGGGCGGGCCGGCGGTCACCGCGGACGAGCACCGGGTGCGGTTCCGTCGCCCGATCGCCGACTACTACGCCGGGGTGCTCGGCCGGGCGGTCGACGACGAGGCGTTCGGTGCGCTGGACCGGATCTTCCACGACGCGTACCGCAGCGGGTTGACCACCTGCGCGCTCGCCGACGACGCGGCGGCGGCGATGGCGGCCTGGCCGGGCAGCCAGTCCCTGCTGTCCATGTGGTTCCACGACGAGCTGGTGCCCGCCGTGCACTCCTACGGGCTGACGGGGCGGTTCGCCCGGGTGGACGGGCTGCGCGCCACGGTCGGCGGCGACCGCAAGGCCGAGTCGTTGGCCAAGCACCTGTCCGAGCTGGGGCTGGACGGCCGCGCGGTGGTGCTGATCGGGGACTCGATCGACGACGCCGACGCCGCCGTGTCGGTGGGCGGCCGGGCGGTGCTGTACACGGGGGGCTTCACCGACCGGGCCCGGCTGCGGGCCTCCGGCCACCCGGTGGCCGACACCCTCACCGAGGCCGTCACCCTGGCCGCTGTCCTGCGCTGAGCTGCCGCCCTCGCGCCGAGCCGCTGCCCTCGCGCCGAGCCGCTGCCCTCGCGCCGAGCCGCTGCCCTGCGCTGAGCCGTCGCCCTGCGCTGAGCTGCCGCCCTCGCGCCGAGCCGGAGGGGGCGGCGGTCAGCTGCGCAGGTAGGCGAGGACGGCCAGGACGCGCCGGTGCTGGGCGGTGTCCGGGGGCAGGCCGAGCTTGGTGAAGATGTTGCGGACGTGCTTCTCCACCGCGCCGTCGGTGACGACCAGGGTGCGGGCGATGGCGGTGTTGGAGTGCCCCTCGGCCATCAGGGCGAGCACCTCCCGCTCGCGCGGGGTCAGCTCCCGCAGCGGGTCGTCGCGCCGTCGGCGGACCAGCAGTTGGCCGACCACCTCCGGGTCGAGCACGGTGCCGCCGGCGGCGACCCGGGCCAGCGAGTCCAGGAACTCGTCGATGTCGGCCACCCGGTCCTTGAGCAGGTAGCCCACCCCGCCGCCGGCACCGCCGGTGGTGGCCAGCAGATCGTCGGCGTACGACACCTCGACGTACTGGGACAGGACCAGGATCGGGGTACGGGGGACGAGCCGGCGGGCCTCGACCGCGGCGCGCAGCCCCTCGTCGGTGTGCGACGGCGGCATCCGCACGTCGACGATCGACACGTCGGGCCGGTGGGCGACGACCGCCTCGACCAGCGCGTCGCCGTCGCCGACGGCGGCCACCACCTCGTGCCCGCGCTCGGTCAGCAGCCGGACCAGCCCCTCCCGGAGCAGCACGGCGTCGTCGGCGATCACCATTCGCATGGTGCTGTTGTCTACCACGCCGTCGGCCGGGTCGGGGGCTGCCGTGGTCACAGCGGTAGGTCCGTGTGGACCTCGGTCGGCCCGCCGGCCGGGCTGACCACGTCGAGCCGGCCGCCCGCCGCGCGCACCCGGTCGGCTATCCCCGCCAGGCCGTGCCCCTTGGCCAGGTGCGCGCCGCCGCGCCCGTCGTCGGCGACGGCGACCAGCAGCCGGTCGTCCTCCCGGGTCACCTCGACCCGGCACTCCGTCGCCCCGCTGTGCTTGGCCACGTTGGTCAGTGCCTCGGCGACCACGAAGTAGGCGGTGCTCTCCACCGCCGGGTCGAGTCGCCCGTCCGGGGTGTCCAGCCGGGGGTCGAGCCGCAGTTCGATCGGGATCAGGCCGCGCCCGGCGAGGGCGGCCAGGGCGCTGGGCAGCCCCCGGTCGACGAGGATCGGCGGGGCGATGCCCCGGGACAGGGCGCGCAGCTCGGCGAGGGTGTCCCGGGTCTGGGCGACGGCCTCGTCGAGGGTCCGGGCGGCGGCCTCGGGGTCGTCGGCGAGCTGGTGCCGGGCCCGGCTGAGGTCCATGGCGAGCCGGACGAGGCGCTGCTGGGGGCCGTCGTGGATGTCGCGTTCCAGCCGCCGCAGCGCGGTGGCCTCGGCGGAGACGGCCGCCCGCCGCCGCTCCTCCAGGACGGTGATCCGGCTGCGCATCTCGGCCACCCCGGTGAGCAGGGCGCGGGCGAAGCCGGCCTGGAGCCGCGCGCATCCCCGGACCACGAGCGGCAGGGTGAACAGGAAGAACAACCCGGCGGCGGTGTTGATGGCGATCCGGGCGGCGGCCGAGTCGCCCAGCCCGAGCAGCTCGCTGAGGGGCTGGTCGTCGGGCGGGTGCGGCAGTGCCCAGTCGTAGACCGAGTAGAGGGTGCCGACGAGCGCGGCGGCCCACCAGGTGACGGTCACCACGAAGGTGACGAGGGCCACGGCCAGGTTGAGGATGCCGTGGGTCAGGTCGAGCCAGGACTGCACGTCCCGGATGGGTACGAGGATCCGCCGCCAGGCGCCGGCCCCCGCCTCGGCCCGGCGGTAGTCGGGCCGGACCCGGTCCTGCTGGAGCACGGCGGGCAGCCGCAGCCGCTCCAGGTCGGCGAGGCCCCGGGCGGCGTAGAGGGTGCCGGCGAGGACGGGCAGGCCGATCACGGTCACCACCAGCCCCACGCCCAGCGCCAGCCCCGTCACCAGGACCACGAAGCCGACCACGGCGAGGGGGAAGCCGAGCAGCACGTACCCGGAGTCGCGCAGGAGCTGGCGGGGGACGCTGGGCGGGAGGGCGGCCGGTTCGGCCCCGGTGACGGCGGTCATGGTTCGAGGCTAGGGACGCCGGCCGCACCGTCGGAATCCCGGCGGCCGTCCTCTTGGCGGTGGTGCCAGCCCTACCGCCGGCCGGGGCGCCGCTGGGCGGGACGCCGCTGGGCGGGACGGGGCGGCGGGCGGGGGCGGCGGCGGGCGGGGCGCTCGCACGATTGGTGACAGAAGTCGGGAATGAGTAATAATCGGCGCGGGCCATGCGGGGCGCCGGATCGATCTTGGGGGGTGGAGGGGCAGGTGGAGGCGGGTCGCCGGTCTTCAAGATCGCGATTTGTGCGTGTCTTCACAAGCGCCTACTCTGTAGTTCCGACGCGTCCTGCTAGCACAGCCGGCAATCTCGGTCGCCAGCGGGAGTCCCGATACGGCAGGCCGCTGAAGCCGGCCGAGGATCGCACCGCACGGAGTCTCATGAGTCAGCAGCACCGTCACCCTGGCGCGTCCGGCCGCGCCGGTGCCGTACCGGCGCTCCCGGACCTGCCCGAGGCGACCGTCGCGCGGCTGCCCGAATACCTCCGCGCCCTGCACAACCTCGCCGAGTCCGGTCACGAGACCGTCTCCAGTGAGGGCCTGGCCAGCGCCGCCGGGGTCAACTCCGCCAAGCTCCGCAAGGACCTGTCCCACCTCGGCTCCTACGGCACCCGGGGCGTGGGCTACGACGTCGCCCTGCTGGTCGAGCAGATCGAGTTCGTGCTCGGGCTCACCCAGCGGCGGGCCGTCGCCCTGGTCGGGGTGGGTAATCTCGGTCACGCCCTCGCCGGCTACGCCGGCTTCGCAGGCCGCGGCTTCCGCATCGCCGCGCTGCTGGACGCCGACCCGGGACGGGTCGGCGAGGAGATCAACGGCCTGGTCGTACGGCACGTCGACGAGCTGCCCCGCATCGCCGCCGAGGAGCCGATCGCCATCGGCGTGATCGCCACCCCGGCCCGCGCCGCCCAGGCGGTCGCCGACCAGCTGGTCGCCGTCGGCGTGACGAGCATCCTCAACTTCGCGCCGTGCGTACTCTCGGTGCCGGACGGGGTCGACGTGCGCAAGGTCGACCTCGCCATCGAGTTGCAGATCCTGTCCTTCCACGAGCACCGCAAGGCGTCGCTGACCGCGCTGCCCGCCGCCGGCGGGACCGCCCTCACGGCCCTGCCCGGCGGGCTCGCGGCCACCGACCCCCAGGAGGCGATCGGCACGTGAAACTGCTCGTCGTCGGCGCGTCCTACCGCACCGCACCCGTCGCCACCCTGGAGCAGCTGGCGGTCGGCCCGGCCGACCTCACCCGCACCCTGGACCACCTGCTCGCCCAGCCGTACGTGAGCGAGGCGGTGCTGGTCTCCACCTGTAACCGGGTGGAGGTCTACGCCGCCGTGTCCGGTTTCCACGGCGGCCTCGGCGACGTCTGCGCCGTCCTCGCCGAGCAGGCCGGTACCCCGCCCGCGAGCCTGGCCAACCACCTCTACGTGCACTACGACGCCGCCGCCGTCGACCACGTCTTCCGGGTCGCCGCCGGACTGGACTCGATGGTCGTCGGCGAGGCGCAGATCCTCGGCCAGCTCCGCGACGCGTACCACTGGGCCGGCGGGGCCGACTCAGCCGGCCGGCTGTTGCACGAGCTGATGCAGCAGGCGCTGCGGGTGGGCAAGCGGGCGCACGCCGAGACCGGGATCGACCGGGCCGGCCAGAGCGTCGTCAGCGCCGCGCTCGACCTGGCCGCCGGCCACCTCGACGGCGCGCTCGCCGGCCGCCCGGCCCTCGTGGTCGGTGCCGGCGCGATGGGCGCGCTGGGTGTGGCGACGCTCTCCCGGCTCGGCGCGGGCCCGCTCACCGTGACCAACCGGGGGGCCGACCGGGCCGTCCGGCTGGCCGAGTCGTACGGGGCCAGCGCCGCGCCCATGGCCGGGCTGACCGACGTGCTCTCCACAGTGGACATCGTAGTGGCCGCCACCGCGGCCACCGAACCGGTCCTCACCCGCGAGGTGGTCACCCGGGCGCTCGCCGGCCGCGACCCCGACCGGGGCCCGCTCGTGCTGCTCGACCTCGCCGTTCCCCGCGACGTCGAGGCCGGCGTGGCCGGGCTGCCCGGCGTCGAGGTGATCGACATCGACCGGATGGCGGTGGTCCTGGCCGGCGGCCCCGCCGCCATCGACGCCGCCGCTGTCGAACGGATCGTCGCCGCCGAGGTCGAGTCCTTCCTCACCTGGCTGCGCGGCACCGACGTGGCACCGACCGTGGCCGCCCTGCGCGGCCGGGCCGAGGACGTGGTCACCGCCGAGCTGCGCCGGCTGGCCCAACGTCGCCCCGACCTCAGCGACGACCAGCGCGCCGAGGTGGCCCGCACGGTGCACCGGGTCGTGCAGCGGCTGCTGCACCAGCCCACCGTGCGGGTCCGCCAGCTCGCCGCCGAGCCCGGCGGCGACCAGTACGCCGCGCTGCTGCGCGAGCTGTTCGACCTCCAGGTCCCGCAGACGTCCCCCGTCGACACCGTCCCCGACGTGGTCGACACCGACCCCACCCCGTATCCCGGAGGCGAGAGATGACCGCCCCCCTGCGCCTCGGCACCCGGGGCAGCGCGCTGGCGATGGCCCAGTCCGGCCAGGTCGCCGCGGCGCTCACCGCGGCGACCGGCCGCGAGGTCGAGCTCGTCGAGGTGGTCACCGCCGGCGACCGCTCGTCCGCCCCCGTGCACCGGCTCGGCGTCGGCGTCTTCGTCTCCGCGCTGCGCGACGCCCTGACCGCTCGCACCATCGACCTCGCGGTGCACTCCTACAAGGACCTGCCCACCGCGGCGGACCCCGGGCTGCACATCGCGGCGGTGCCACCCCGCCAGGACCCGCGCGACGCGCTGGTCGCCACAGGCGGGCGCACCCTCGCCGAGCTGCCGGCCGGCGCCCTGGTCGGCACGGGCGCGCTGCGCCGCATCGCCCAGCTGCACGCGCTCGGGTTGCAACTGGAGGTCACCCCGATCCGCGGCAACGTGGACACCCGGCTGGCGCGGGTCCTCGGCCCCGGCGCCGACCTCGACGCGATCGTCCTGGCCCGGGCCGGGCTGGCCCGACTCGACCGGACCGACGTGATCACCGAGACGCTCGACCCGATGCTCATGCTGCCCGCGCCCGCCCAGGGCGCGCTGGCCGTGGAGTGCCGGGCCGACGACACCGACCTGGTCGAGCTGCTCGCGGCGCTCGACCATGCACCGTCCCGGGCCGCGGTCACCGCGGAACGGGCGCTGCTGGCCACCCTGGAGGCCGGGTGCAGCGCACCCGTCGCCGCCTTTGCGGAACTCGCCGAAGGCGACGCCGGCGATGAGATCTACCTGCGCGGGGCGGTGATCAGCCCGGACGGCACGCGAGACCTCCGGCTGTCCCGCACCGGAACGCCCGCCGACGCGGCGGAGATCGGCAAGGCACTCGCCGCCGAACTCCTCGAACTCGGCGCCGACTCGATCCTCGGCCACGAAGGAAACGCCGGTCCGGGGACCCAGCAATTTGGGAGCACAGAATGACCCGCACCCGTAAGCCCGTAGGCCGCATCGCGTTCGTCGGGGCCGGCCCCGGCGACCCGGGCCTGCTGACCCGCCGGGCGCACGACGCCCTGGTCGACGCCGACCAGGTGGTATACGACCGGGGAGTCCCCGAGTCGCTGCTCGACGCCGTGCGCGCCCAGGCCAAGTCCGACGCCCAGTTCTCCCCGGCGGAGGGCGTGCCGGGTGACGTGGCGAAGGTGCTGATCTCGGCCGCGAGGTCCGGCCTGAACGCCGTCCACCTGGTCGCCGGCGACCCGTTCGGCCACGACTCCGTGGTCAAGGAGGTGCAGGCCGTCGCCCGCACCGCCGCGCACTTCGAGGTGGTGCCGGGCGTCGGCCAGGCCGAGGGCGTCGCCACGTACGCGGGCGTGCCGCTGCCGGGCGTACGCACCGCCGCCGACGTCGAGGACGTCACCGCGCTGGACTTCGACGCGCTCGCCGCCGCCGTCGGCCGGGGCTCGCTGGCGCTCGCCGTGGACGCCGGTGACCTGGCCGCGATCCGCGACGGCCTGCTCGCCGCCGGGGTCGACGGCACCACCGGCGTCGGGGTGACCGGCGACGGCACCGGGGAGACCCAGTACACGACCACGTCGACCGTGGACTCGTTCGTCGCGGCGGCGCTCGGCTTCACCGGCCGGGTCGTGCTCACCGTCGGCGAGGGCGTCGGTCAGCGCGACAAGATGAGCTGGTGGGAGAACCGCCCGCTGTACGGCTGGAAGGTGCTCGTCCCCCGCACCAAGGAGCAGGCCGGCGCGATGAGCGCGCGGTTGCGCGCGTACGGGGCGATCCCCTGCGAGGTGCCGACCATCGCGGTCGAGCCGCCGCGTACCCCCGCCCAGATGGAGCGGGCGGTCAAGGGCCTGGTCGACGGCCGGTACGCCTGGGTGGTCTTCACCTCGGTCAACGCCGTCCGCGCGGTCTGGGAGAAGTTCGCCGAGCACGGCCTGGACGCCCGGCACTTCGGCGGCGTCAAGATCGCCTGCATCGGCGAGGCCACCGCCGACGCCGTCCGCGCGTTCGGCATCCAGCCGGAGCTGGTCCCCGCCGGGGAGCAGTCCTCCGAGGGGCTGCTCGCCGAGTTCTCGCCGCACGACGAGATCCTCGACCCGGTGGGCCGGGTGCTGCTGCCGCGCGCCGACATCGCCACCGAGACCCTCGCCGCCGGGCTCACCGAGCGTGGCTGGGAGGTCGACGACGTGACCGCCTACCGCACGGTCCGGGCCGCCCCGCCGCCCGCCGAGATCCGGGACGCGATCAAGTCGGGCGGATTCGACGCGGTGCTGTTCACCTCGTCCTCCACGGTCCGGAACCTGGTCGGCATCGCCGGGAAGCCGCACGCGCGTACCGTTGTCGCCGTCATCGGGCCCAAGACGGCGGAGACCGCGACGGAGTTCGGCCTGCGGGTCGACGTCCAGCCTCAGCACGCCTCGGTGCCCGACCTGGTGGAGGCGCTCGCCGCCTACGCCGTCGAGCTGCGCGAGAAGCTCGCCGCCATGCCGGCGAAGCAGCGCCGGGGCTCGAAGGTGCAGGGGCCGACCGCCCTGCGGTTCCGCTAGTCGCACCGGCTGTACAGGTCGGCACAGCTCGTCCAGGGAGGCCCCTCATGCCGTACCCCGAGATCCGGCCCCGCCGGCTGCGCCGTAACGCGGCCGTGCGGCGGCTGGTCTCCGAGACCCGCGTCGACCCGGCCGAGCTGGTCGTGCCGATGTTCGTCAAGGAGGGGCTGACCGAGCCGCGCCCGATCGCGTCGCTCCCGGGGGTGCTCCAGCACTCCCGGGACTCGCTGCGCAAGGCCGCCACCGAGGCGGTCCAGGCCGGCGTGGGCGGGATCATGCTCTTCGGGGTGCCGGCGACGCGGGACGAGCGCGGCTCCGGCGGCATCGACCCGGGCGGCATCCTCAACGTCGCCATCGCCGACGTGGTCGCCGAGGTCGGCGACGCCACGGTGGTGATGAGCGACCTGTGTCTGGACGAGTTCACCTCGCACGGGCACTGCGGCCTGCTCACCCCCGACGGTGAGGTGGACAACGACGCCACCCTCGCCGCGTACGCGGAGATGGCGGTGGCCCAGGCCGCCGCCGGGGTGGGCATGGTCGGCCCGTCCGGGATGATGGACGGCCAGGTGGGCGTGGTCCGCCGGGCCCTGGACGCCGCCGGGCACACCGACGTGGCGGTGCTGGCGTACGCGGCGAAGTACGCCTCCGCCTTCTACGGCCCGTTCCGGGACGCGGTGGAGTCGTGCCTCGACGGGGACCGGCGCACCTACCAGCAGGACCCGGCGAACCTGCGGGAGTCCCTGCGCGAGGTGGCCCTGGACGTCGCTGAGGGCGCCGACCTGGTGATGGTCAAGCCGGCCCTGCCCTACCTCGACGTGGTGGCGGCGGTCCGCGCGGCGGTCGACGTCCCGGTCGCCGCCTACCAGGTCTCCGGCGAGTACGCGATGGTCGAGGCCGCCGCCGCGAACGGCTGGATCGACCGGGAACGGGTCATGCTGGAGACGCTGACCTCGATCCGGCGCGCCGGGGCGCAGGTCATCCTCACCTACTGGGCGGTCGAGGCGGCCCACCTGCTCCGCCAGCGCTACTGAGCGCATGTGGGGTGGCACCCGCCCTGCACCTTTTGTCTATTTTGTGCGCCTGTCTGGCTCGGCACTCACCCACCCTTTCGCCTCCTAATGAGTTCTGGGAGTTGGTCGGTGGGTGCGGCAGACTCCTGGTGGGTAGCCGCTGGTGGATGAGCACTTGTCGCCCCTGGGCCTTGAGTCCTGAGCAAAGATCGTGCCGCTGCCGGTTGGTGAGGAGAGTTGATCGCTGATGGGATGTCGTGCCCGCTGTGTGCGTGCGTGAGCACTGCTTCATTAGGTCGCTGATGGTTCTCCTGCCGGCTACCGAAAGTGTCCGTTTCGTTGGCGTGGGCGGGAGATGTGATGCTGTTCGTAGGGGACGACTGGGCCGAGGACCACCATGACGTCGAGTTGATGGATGCCACGGGACGCCGGTTGGCCAAGGCCCGCCTGCCTGAGGGTGTCGAGGGTGCCGCGCGGTTGCACGCGATGATCGGCGCGCAGCTCGGCGACGCTGACAGGGTTGGTGTCGACGATGCCGGTCAGGTGAAGATCGGTATCGAGACTGATCGGGGTCCGTGGGTGCAGGCGTTGATCGCCGCCGGTTACACGGTGTACGCGGTCAACCCGTTGCAGGCGGCTCGGTATCGGCAACGCCTTGCGGTGTCCGGGGCCAAGAGCGACGCGGCTGACGCGCACATGCTGGCCGACATGGTACGCACGGACTCACACCAACTGCGTCCGGTCGCGGGTGACAGCGCCGAGGCCGAGGCGGTCAAGGTCGTCACCCGGATGCACAAGACGTTGATCTGGGAACGCACTCGCGCCGGGCAGCGGCTGCGGCATGCGCTGCGGGAGTACTTCCCGGCCGCGTTGGTCGCGTTCACCGACCTCGACGCCGTCGACACCCTGACACTCCTGGCCAGAGCACCTGATCCGGCCAGCGCCGCCCGGCTGAGCCTCGCGCAGATCAGCGCGGCCCTGAAACAGGCCCACCGCCGTGACATCGCCGCCAAGGCCACCGCCATCCAGGCGGCGCTACGCGCCGAGTACCTCGGCCAGCCCGCAGTCGTCACCACCGCCTACGCCGCCTCGGCGCGTGCCCTGGTCGCGCTGCTGGTCACCCTCAACGAGCAGGTCAACACCCTGCAAAGGCAGGTGGAGGCCCATTTTGGCCGACACCCGGACGCTGAGATCATCCTGTCCCAACCCGGACTCGGTGTCACCCTCGGCGCCCGGGTACTGGCCGAGTTCGGAGACGACCACGACCGCTACACCACGGCCAAGGCCCGCAAGAACTACGCCGCGACCAGCCCGATCACCCGCGCGTCCGGGAAGAAGAAGACCATCACCGCCCGGTTCGTACACAACGACCGGCTCATCGACGCGCTCATGACCCAGGCGTTCACCTCGCTACGCGCATCCCCCGGAGCCCGCGGCTACTACGACCAACAACGCGCCCGCGGCGCCAGCTACCGCACCGCCCTACGACAACTCGCCAACCGACTCGTCGGCATCCTCCACGGCTGCCTCAAGACCGGCACCGTCTACAACGAGACAACCGCCTGGTCACACCACCTCAACCACACCCCCGCTTGACACCCAAACACCTGGGATGTCTTTGTTCTGCACCCACGGGCGCAACGCTCACCCAGGGTGACTGCTGCGTCGGCGGGTGCAGAGCAAAGGTGCCGAGTGGAGTGGCCGCCCCCTGCCCCGATCGGCCCCCGGGCAGCCCCGGCCCCAGCCCCGACTCCCGGCCGGCCCGTACTGGCGAGCGGTTCCCGCCAGAAGCCCGGTTATCCACAGCCGCGCGGGGCGGGGTTGCGGCCGGCCCGCGCGGGCGGGGAACGTGGGCCCATGGCAGCCCACACCGCGCCACAACAGCCCGACGGTGACCCGGGAGGCGACGACGCCGAGGCCGGCGACGAGCCGGCCGGCGACGCCCCATCCGGCGACAGCGCGGCCGGCGAACCGCGGGCGATGCTGACCGAGCCGTTCGACATCCCGTGGCCGGCGGCCGGCATCATCCGGGCCGTGCGTCGGCGGGCCGACGCCAGCCAACGCGAGCTGGCCGTCTACGCCGGCGTCCACCCGTCCACGATCGGGCGGATCGAGGCCGGCGCGCTGACCCCGAGCATCGCCGTGCTGCGCCGGCTCCTCGCGGCGGCGGGCTTCCGGCTGGCCGTGGTGGACGAGTTCGGCCGGGTACTCCAGCCGATGCGTGACCGCGACGACACCCGAGACGGGGCCGAGCGCCGCTACCCGTCCCACCTGGACACCATTCTCGACCCCGAGCCGGGGGAGTGGTGGGCCGACGTCTACGGGCTGGCCCGCCCGCCGGAGACCTTCTACCGCAACCGCGCCTACCGGGACGCGATGCGGCGCCGCAGCCGGTGGGAGGTCCGCGTCGGCAAGCTCCGGCACGTGCCGCCACCGCCGCGCGTCGTCCCGCCGTACGGCTGACGGCCCGTCACCCGGCCGAGAAGCCGGGTG
>NZ_JBHUVA010000068.1:0-36696 GCF_042670805.1 Micromonospora sp. NPDC057141
GCGGTCAACCCTTGCCGACCTCGCAGAACCGGCCGCCGTGGAACAGCAGCGCGTCGCTGCTGTCGCCCCTGCCGGTGCCGAGCACGGAGCCGAGGAAGATGGAGTGGTCGCCGCCGTCGTACACGGCCGCCAGCTTGCACTCCACCCAGGCCACGTTCCCGGACACGATCGGCGCTCCGGTGTGCGGTCCCGCTTCGCACGGCACCGTTTCGAACTCCCGCTCGTCGCGGGGCCGGCTGGAGCTGGCGAAGTAACGCGCCAGCCCCTCCTGGCCGGTGGCCAGGATCGACACCGCGAAGGTGCCCTGCGCCAGGACGGTGTCGTGCATGACCGAGCTGCGCTTCACGCACACCAGCACCATCGCCGGGTCCAGCGACACCGAGGTGAACGCGTTCGCGGTCATGCCGTGCGGCAGGTCCCGGCCCGACGTCACCACCGTCACGCCGGTGGCGAACATCCCCATCACCGCCCGCAGCTCGGCGTGGTTCGCCGCGGTGGCCGGCCGGGACACCGTCGCCGCGCTGGTGGTCGGTCGCTGGTCCGCTCTGGTCACGGCTCAGCCCTCCCCGACGCCTTCGAGCACCTTGCGCTGCCCACCCGCGGCGGGGGCCACCGCGTACCGCGACAACGCCGCCCGCAGCGTGTCCGGCACCCGCGTCGGCCGGGTGTCGGTGTTCGGGCCGCGCATGCACGCGATCCGCTGCCGCCCCCGGGCCACCAGCTCCTCGAAGCCGTCGCGCAGCCGCACGTAGTCGAAGGCGAAGCCGATCTG
Organism: Micromonospora sp. NPDC057141; assembly: GCF_042670805.1. Lineage (NCBI taxonomy): Bacteria > Bacillati > Actinomycetota > Actinomycetes > Micromonosporales > Micromonosporaceae > Micromonospora > Micromonospora sp. NPDC057141. Next base: position 773 of record NZ_JBHUVA010000068.1, read on the forward strand.
GGTCTGCGTGAGGTCCTCCAGCCGCATCCGGATCGACAGCTCGTCGAACGCGGTGATCTCGGTGAAGAACTCGCACTCGCACTTGAGGGTGAACAGCTTCAGGTCGTCGCGGATGTCCGCCAGGACCTCCGGCGCCTGGTCGCGCAGGAACATCTCCCGGCACCGGCCCTGCCAGCGCATGTAGTTGACGTAGTAGACGTTCCCGACGAGGTTGGTCTCCTCGAAACCCACCAGGTGCCGGTACTCGTAGTAGGACTCCATGACTTCACCTACTTCCTTCCGCCAGCATCGTGAACACCACCGGGTCCCCGACGTCGTTGAGCGCGGTGACGAAGGTGGCGACCCGCGCCGCCCCCGACCGCAGGGCCACCCACCCGGCCGCGCCGTTGGGCTCGGCCACCAGGTCGACCCGGGCGTGGCCGTTCTTGCGCAGGCACTCGACCGCGCCCCAGACCCGGGTGGCCGCGACCGACAGGTCCTCGCCCTGCTCCCGGGCCAGCAGCGTGGCCAGGGCCAGGCCGTCCTGGCCGATCAGGCCGGCCCACTCGTCGCCGGAGCGGGCCGAGGCCAGTTCCACGTCGCAGCCCACCGCCGCCGAGGCGCCGGCAACGGCGACGGTGACCCCGGCGCCGTGCGAGGCGGAGATCCGGACGTCGGCGTCGACCTCCGGCTTGCCGTCCGGCCGGTAGCGCACCGTCGTCTCCGTGCCCAGCGCCCAGCTCACCGCGCGGGCGGTCTGCCGGCGGCGGGCCTGCGTCCCGGTGGCGTCCGCGTCGTCGGGCCGCACCACGACGCGCAGCTCGTCGGGCAGGAACGCACCGACCCGCCGCTCCAGGTACGGGCCGACCAGCGCCGGCAGCCACGGCCCCGTGCCGTCCTGCTTGCGTACGGCGTGCAGGCGCAGCCCCTGCCACCGCTCGACGAGGTTGCCGTCGGCGTCGCAGACGTCCACGTCGTAGTGGTAGGTGTCGCCCTGGCGCAGCCGCTCGACCGCGTGGATGGTGACGGTGTCCAGGGTGGCGGCGACCTTCGGGTCGGCCAGGTGCAGCCGCTCGATCCCGCCCGGCAGCAGCGTCGCGTCCGGCACGCAGCACTGCAACGCGTGCATCACCGTGTCCCGGGTGCCCGGGTCGCCGAGGACCAGGTCGCTGGGGCGGTACCGGGCGAACCACGCGTCGACCGGCCGGTTGGACACCCGTGCCGTGCAGCTCGTCGCCGCCAGGTCCAGGTAGCCCAGCAGGCGCTGGAACCGCCGTCCCTGGAACAGCACCGGGCCGTACAGGTCGCGGGCCGGGTCGATCGGCAGCAGCCCCGCCGCGGCGGTGCCCGGCCGGGCCTCGACCCGCAGCGGCCGGTCCCAGCGCAGCCGGGCCCGGAAGTGGTCGGCGGCGAAGTTGGTGTCGCTGCTGCGCACCACCGCCTCGACCGTGCCGTCCGCGGCGGCGAGCACCGCGATCCGGATCGTGTTGCTGCCCGTGGGCGGCACCACGATCGGCCGCAGCAGCTCGACGTCCTCCAGCACCGGGGCATCCGCGCGCCCGGTCAGCGCCGAGGCCGCCTGCGCCATCGCCTCCATGCCCAGCACGGCGGGGAAGAGCAGGTCCCCGTCGAGCAGGTGGTCGGGCAGGTAGAGGTCGTCGTCGGCGGTCAGGTCCGCGTCCACGACCAGCTCCACGCCCGGGTAGTGCACCTGCGGCCGGTCGACGAAGCGCAGCAGCGGCAACTCGCGCCGCTCCAGCGTGACCGTCGCCAGGCCGTCGGCGCGGCCCATCACCACCAGCGCCTGCGGCGCGGCCGGGCTGGCCAGCACCTCCTTCAGCGTGGCGATGCCGGCCTCCACGGGGATCGGCGCGATGCCGTCGCGGGTGAGGGCCTCCAGCACCCCGAGCCGCTCGCCCATGCCGGCCCCGGACCACACCGACCACTCCAGCGCCAGGCACCGGATGTGCGGGTAGTCCTCGCCGACCTTGCGGGTCAGGTCGGTCATCCAGTCGTTGGCCGTGGCGTAGTGCCCCTCGCCGCGCAGCCCGGCCCGGCCGATGATGCTGCCGAAGGTGACCAGCAGCCGCAGCGTGTGCGGGTCGGTCGCGGCGAGCACGGCCTCCAGCCCGTCGATCTTCGGGGCCAGGGTCCGCCGGAACGTCGCCTCGTCGAGGCTGGCCACCGCCGTCGGCTCGTTGCGGCCGGCGCCGTGCAGCACGCCGGTGACCGGGCCGAGGACCCGCTCGATGTCGTTGACGGCCGCCTTCACCTCGTCCAGCGCGGTGATGTCCGCCCGGGCGTAGTGGAAGCGCACCCCGGCGGCGGTGAGCCGCTCGAGGTTGGCCGCCAGCTCGGCGTCGGTCGCCGGGTCGGAGCGGCCGATCAGACCGACCGCCGCGAGGGTGTCGCGCCCCAGCGCCAGGGCGCACTCGGCGGTGATGCCCTTGCCGCCGCCGGTGACGAGCAGCACGTCCTCCACGCCGAGCCCCGGCCCGCCGTTGGGCGGCAGGGACGCCGGCCGCAGCACGGGCACGTGCCGGTTGCCGTCGGCGTCGTAGTGGACCTCGCTGAACCCGGCGGTGGCCGCGACGTCGGCGACCACCCGGGTCACCGTGGCCGCCACCGCCTCCTCGGACGGCTCGTCGGCCAGCGGCAGGGTGACCACCGTGGTGACGATCTCCGGGTGCTCCTGGTGCAGCGTCTTGGCCAGGCCGGCGGCGGTGCGCCGGTCACCCACCGCCACGAACCGCACGGCGGTGCCCTGCGCCAGCGCGGCCCGGGCCGCGCGCAGCATCACCGGGATGTGCTCGGCCTGGCCGTCGCGCGGCAGGCACAGCAGCACCCCGCCGCCCACCCGGGCCTGTTGCAGCGCCGTGCGCAGCGGCTCGGCGAGCGCGTTGTGCCCGGCGGTGAACGCCTGCCAGCCTCCGTCGGCCGGGGCGCCGACGCGCGGCCCGACCTCCGTGGGTACCAGGTCGATCGCGAACGCCCGCACCCACGGGGCCACCCCGGCGATCGACGCCTCCTGCTCGTCGCCGCCGGCCGTACCGCCGGCGGCGTCGTCGAGGATCTGCGCGATCTCCGCCACCGTGGCGGTGGCGTAGCTGGAGGTCAGCGTCGGCGCGGCCACGTTGAGTTCCCGGGCGGCCTGGTTGACGATCTGTCCGACGGTGATCGAGCTGAGGTGCAGCTCGTCCAGCGGCCGGCTGTCCGGCCGCACCGCCTCCAGCGGCAGCTCCGCCCGCTCGGCGGCGAGCCGGCGCAGCAGCTCCAGGCTGTCGAGCGTGGCGCCGGGCCCGGACACCGCCACCGACGCGCCGTTGGGCGAGGCCGCGACGGGGGCCAGCTCCTGCGCGGTACGGGCCACCGCGAAGTCCCCGGCCGGCGCCGACTCGGCGGGGCTGGCGAAGAACCGCAGCGGCCGGCCCGGCTCCAGCGGCCGGGTGAACCGGTCCTGGAACAGCGCCTCGTGGTTGACCGGCGCGCCCGCCGCGTACGCCGCGCCGACCGCGTTGAGCAGGCCCGCGAGCGACAGGCTGTCGGTCTCCAGCGAGATCGTCGGCACCTCCGGGGCGATGTCGGCGGCGAGCCCGCGCAGCACCCGCCCCGGGCCGACCTCCAGCAGCAGGTCGGCGTCGTCGGCCAGCCGGCGCACCGCCTGGGTGAACCGCACCGGGTCCAGCACCTGCCGGCGCAGCAGCTCCGGCACGTCGGTGTCGGCCGGCAGCACGTCCCCGGTGACCGTGGAGACCATCGACTGCGCCAGCGGCGCGAAGGTCTCGCCGCGCAGGTGCTCGGCGAACGCGACCGCCGCCGGGGCGACGGCCTCGGAGTGGAAGGCGTGCGACACCGCGATCCGGGTCCAGAACAGCCCGGCCCGCTCGGCCAGCGCCCCGACCCGCAGCACCGCGTCGACCGGGCCGGAGACCACGGTCTGCTCCGGGCTGTTGTAGCCGGCGATGACCACCGGCGTGCCGGCCAACAGCGGCTCCACCACCTCGGGGGCGGCGGAGATGCTGGCCATCGTGCCGTCCCCGGCGCTGGCGTCGGCCATGATCCGCCCGCGTGCGCCGGCGGTCGCGATGAGCGTCTGCTCGTCCATCGCGCCGGCCCAGTGCAGCGCGGTCAGCTCGCCGAGGCTGTGCCCGGCCGCGCCGGTGGCCCGGATGCCGAGCATCGACAGCGCCCGCAGGCCCGCGACCGACGCGGTCACGATCCGCGGCTGCGCCACCGCCGTGGCCACCAGGTCCGCGCCGGGCGGCGGCTGGTGGGCCTGGTACAGGGCGTCGATCTCCTCGAACCGGCGGCGCAGCGCGCCGCCGTCGGCCCGCCGGCCCGCGCCCTGACCGGGGAAGAGGAACCCGATCCGTGGGGCGGGGCCCGCCGCGCCGAGGAAGACGCCGCCGGCCGCGTCGATCACCCGCTGCTCGCCGGCGTCGACCAGCTCGACCAGCCGCTCCAGGCGCTGCCGCGCCTGCTCGGGCGAGGCGACGACCACCGCCGCCCGCACCGGTCGCCCGGCCAGCTTCCCGGCCAGCGTCACGGCCAGGTCGCCCAGCTCCGCATACGACAGGCGGCCCACCCAGGGCGCCAGGTCCGACAGCCGCGAACCCAGCTCCTCCGGGGTACGGGCGTCGAACATCAGCAGCTCGGTGTCCTGCCGGGAGCGCACCAGCGCGGTCGTCGACGCCCCGATGCGGGTCCGCCGGCCGCTCTCCGCGCTCTCCAGGATCACGTGGGCGTTGATGCCGCCGAAGCCCATCGACGACACGGCCGCCCGGATCGGCTTGTCGGCCGGCCACAGCTCCGCTGTGGCGGGCACCCGCAGGGCGGGCTGCTCCACGTCGAGCACCGGGTGCGGGTCCACGTGCCCGGTGGCCGGTGGGATGACCTGCTGGCGTACCGCGAGGATCGCCTTGAGCAGGCCGGCGACCCCGGCGGCGGCCTTGGTGTGCCCGAAGTTGCCCTTCACGGTGCTGATCGCGGCGGGCGCGCCCGCCGGGTCGGCCTCCTGCCGGGCCTCGGTGAACGCGGTCAGCTCGGTGGCGTCGCCGACGGCGGTGCCGGTGCCGTGCCCCTCCAGGTAGGCCACCGAGTCGATGCCGAAGCCGGCCCGCTCGTAGGCCCGGCGGATGGCCAGCCGGTGGCCGCTGGCCTCCGGCCGGGTGATGCCGCCCTTGCCGTCGGAGGAGTAGCCCCAGCCGGCGATGACGGCGTGCCGGCGCAGGCCCCGCGCGACCGCGTCCTCGTCGCGCATCAGCACCAGCATGCCGCAGCCCTCGCCGGGCCAGAACCCGTTGGAGTTGCGGTCGTAGACCCGCATCTCGCCGGTGGCCAGCGCGCCGGTCTTGGCGAAACCGATCACCTCGAACGGGTCGATGCTCAGGTCCACGCCGCCGGCGACGGCGGCGTCGAGGTCGCCCCTGGCCAGGGCGTTGCAGGCGGTGGCGACCGACAGCAGCGACGACGAGCAGGCCCCGTCGACGGTGTAGCCGCCGCCCTTGAAGTCGAAGTGGTTGCAGACCCGGCCGGCGATGGTGTTGGCCAGCCCACCGGCCAGGGTGTCCTCGTCGATCGGCGGGAACGGCGCCTTGTAACGCGGCTCCAGCTCGTCGAGGAAGGTGCCGACGGCGGCGTCGTCCCAGCCCTGCTCGCGCAGCGCCGCCCCGACCGTGCGCCGCACGTACGGCCAGCGCAGCCGCAGCAGGTTGGCGCGGCTGAACTCGCCGGTGAGGGTGTTGCCGATGACCACGCCGGTGGTGGCCAGCGGCAACCCCTCGCCGTCGGCGAAGCCGGCGTCGGCCAGGGCCCGGGCGACGGTGTCCAGGGCCAGCCAGTGCGTCATGTCGGTGGACCGGAAGGTGCTCCCGGCGATCTTGTGCTTGACCCGGTCGAACTCGAAGCCCTCGATCACGGCGGCCTTGGCCGAGTAGAACCGGTCGGGCGCGGCGGGGTCGGGGGAGTAGTAGTCCTCGGCGTTCATCCGCTCGTCGGGCAGCCGGCGGAACGCCCGGCGGCCGGTGAGCACGTTCTCCCACAGCTGGTTGGGGTCCTCCGCGTCGGGATACCGGCAGGCGATCCCGACGACGGCTATGCGGTCGCTCACGCGATGCTCCTGGGGGTGTCGAGGGTCAGCGCGGCGGCAGCCCGGGACTTCTTGCGCATGTCCGCGATCCACCAGCCGATGCCGCGGATGCCGCAGACGACGACCACCGCGAAGAAGAGCGTGTAGACGACGTTGAACAGCATCAGCACGCCGTAGGCCATGGCCACGCCGGAGCCGAACATGAACTGGTTCATCGGCTTGACCGGGGTGGTGCCCGGGTCGGTGATCATGTAGTTGGTGAACAGCACGAACGCCACCCCGGTCATCACGGCCAGCGCGGAGAACAGGGCGACGTCCCAGATCCAGGCCCGCAGGAACGCCTGGATGGCGAAGCCGCCGAGCCAGCCCACGATCAGCGGGACCTTGCGGGTCAGCAGCGCGTTGATCACGGTGCCGGCGGTCACGATGATGATCGGGATCATGATCCGGAAGTACGTGTTGGCGTTCTCCGTGAACTGGTACGGCGGGGCGATGGAGATCCAGGAGCCGAAGCAGACCAGCGCCATGGTGATGCCGAAGTTCGACGGGTTCATGTAGTGCCGCATCCGGCCGTAGACCGGGGCCTGGAAGACGTACTTGCCGGTCACGCCGACGATCACGGCGAACGCGATCGGCAGGAACATGTCGTTGGCGTACAGGAGCATGTTGCAGGCCAGCGCGGTGATGTGCGAGGGCAGCAGGAACTCGTACACCCGGCGGCCGCCGCCGCCGAGGAACCGGGGGGTCTCCTTCTTGGCCCAGGCCCGGATCAGCTCGAAGCTGATCTCGGCGGCGTAGCCGGTGAGCACCGCGAAGATGGGCCACAGCCACGGCTGCTCGAAGCCGAGCAGCGTGTAGCCGAAGATGTTGAAGACGCTGATCGAGATGGCGAAGTTGCGCAGTGCCAGGTAGCGGCGGTCGGGCTCGGGCTTGGCCGGCGCGGGGCGGATGGGGGCCGCGGGCGCGGTGTCGATGCTGGGGGGCGGGGCGATCGTGGTCATCGGTTCGGAACCTCCTCGACACGGTCGGTCAGCACGAGGGTGTGCGTGCCGGCGGTGAGCTGCTGGCTGGTGCTGTGCAGTTGGCCGCTCAGGTCGCGCCAACGCATGTCGACGGTGACCGGGCCGCTGCTGGCCCCCAGCCCGAAGTGGACCTCGAAGCTGCGCTTGCCGCCGTGGCCGCTGCCGCCGTCGAGCTGGGAGATCTGCTTGCGTCCGTCCGGCGTGGTGACCGTGACGGTGGCGCCGTACGCCGGGGTGCAGAGCATCTGGTCCGCCGGGGCGCCGACCGCCGGCCGGTACAGCCGCAGGTTCAGGTAGTTGCCCTTGCTGGGCGCCTCGTTGGCGTAGAACGCCGGCGGGCCCCACTGGTGGGCCACGGCGAGGTCCAGCGCCCCGATGCCCCGGGTGTCGGCCGTGGCGATGCCCCGGGTGGGGATCGGCACGTCCAGGCCGACCTGCTTGGTGATGTTGGCGAACTCGCCGCTTGCCGTGCGGGCGAAGAACGCCAGCGGCTGGCTGCCGGCGATGTCGTCACCGGGCTGCATGTTCGGCCACATCGCCGGGTTGGACATCAGGTCGTCGTTCATCATGGCCATCTCCTGCAGCCACGGCCAACGGTCGATCTTGCCCTTGACGAAGCCGAGGGTCTGCACGACCTCCAGGTCGCCGCTGTTGAGGAAGTCGCCGAACTTCACGTCCCAGCCCCAGCCGCTCCAGGCCAGGCCGAGCGGGCGGGCCTCCTGGGTGAACGGGGCGACGCCCTTGTCGAGCTTGGTGAGCATGTCGCGCTCGTTGCTGGCCCGGTTGATCCAGACGAAGTTGCTCTCCTCCAGGCCCCAGGCCGTGGTGATGTTGGAGACCATCATGTCGAAGCTGCCGTTGCGGTCCAGGTCACCGAAGTCGATGCCCATGCCCTTGAACGAGCCGTTGCCGAGCACGAACGACTTGGGCGTCGTGGGGGTGCGCTCGCCGACGGCGATCTTGAACTCGATACGGCCGGGCCTGGAGACGTTGTGCAGCAGGTGGTCGTGGCCGAAGTCGTTGGCCACGTAGACGTCGGGCAGGCCCCGGCCGGTGAGGTCGGCGGCGTTGAGGCCCAGCGTCCAGCCGGTCGACGCGACGAACGGGATCGCGGCGCGCTGCGGCACGAAGGTCACCGAGGGGCTGTCGCCCGAGGTCGCCGACTGCCAGCGCAGGACGTGGCTGCCACCGCCGTTGGTGGCGCTCGACAGCGTCTCGTTCATCTCGACGTTGTCCTGGCCCCGCGTGTTGAGCACGTCGGACTCGGGGAAGTAGTTGCCGATCACCACGTCCGGCCGGCCGTCGCCGTCGAGGTCGCTGACCAGCGAGGCGTTGGTGTGCCACTTCGGCCCGTGGTAGAGGCCGTCGGGCGAGCTCTGCGGCAGCAGCTCCTGGCGCTGGTACGTGGCGTTGGAGACCGTGGTCGCGCTGGCCTTGTGCAGGAACAGGATGGGCACCCGGCCCCAGTAGGTGACCATGAGGTCCATCCGGCCGTCGAGGTTGTAGTCGCCCGGCACGCAGCCCATCGGCGCCATCGTGTCGTCGATCGGCAGCGGCGCCGGGTCGAGGATGAACGGCGCGAACTGGTCCTCCTTGGGCGCGGTGGGCGCGTACGTCACGACGACCTTGTCGGTGCGCACGTCCACGAAGCACAGGCTGTTGGCGCGGCCGTGGCCGGTGAGGTCGTTGATCGCGATGCTCGCCCCGACCGACGAGACCCAGGCGCGGATCTTGTGGTACGAGCGGTTGACGTCGCGAATCGTTTTTTTGGGTAGCTGGTCGTAACCGTCCGGGTAGGCGATCGACTGCTCGGTGAAGCGGTATCGTGTGGCGGCCTCGTCGGCGCCGGCGACCGACACGCGGCTGTCGATGATGAAAAAGAGCGAGGCCACGAGTAGAATCGCGACTATTCCGGGACTGAGCGAGCGTGCGCGTTGACCCAGCACGGTACGGTCTCCTTACAACAGTGCCATCGGCTTCTGCCAAAGCCGATGGCGGGAACAGGGCAGACGGCATCACCGCGGCGGTGTTCCACGGGCGGTCCCGGGATGCTGCGCGGCAAGGGATGGGGGTTTCGCCTGACGTCGAGGGCTTCGCGGCGCGACGGGTCGGCCGGAGGAAGAAGTTTCTCCAGCAATTTTCCTCGACGCGGCGAATCTGCTTTTCTGGCGTGCCTGGTTTCCTCCTGCGGCGGGCGGGGAAAGTGGATGCTCGGCGACCGGATCAGGCCAGGTTCATCGTGCGACGGTGGCGCCGGGGCGCGCTTCTTTCACATTGCTCCCGACGTTTTCGCAGCATGAGGCCGGTTTAGTTCGCGTATAGCGGACGATTTGACGCGTCGGATCCCTATTGGTCGATCTCACCGCGTTGGCCCATTGTGTCCACTCGCCGGCGCAAGACGGCAATATGGCGACTAACTGTCGTCGCCGAGATCGCTAGCGTGGGTGGCGGCGCTGCCCGAGGCGCCGCCCGGGTGGCGTCCGCAGGGATCGCTTCCGCCCGGGACCCCGGGAAGAGAGGAAGCCGCCGTGTCTGTCGAGGGGTTCTGGAAGGTGGCCGTCGCCACCCCGTTCGGCGTCCGCCGCACCGAGTTGGAGCTGTTCAGCTCCGACGGTGTCCTGCAGGGCATCTCCCGCGGTGAGAAGGAGACGCTCACCCTGAACGATCTCACGCTGGAGGGCAACCGGCTGTCCTGGTACCAGTCGATCAAGAAGCCGATGCGGATGGACCTGGTCTTCGACGTGACGATCGACGGCGACGAGATGACCGGCACCGCCAAGGGCGGCCCGATGCCGGCGGCGAAGGTCAGCGGCCACCGCGAGCCGGCCGCCCAGCCCGCCTGAACCATCGTCCGCGCACCGGCCGTCCCCGTCCGTCCGGCGGGGGCGGCCGACCTCCGTCCTCCGTCCTTCGGCGACACCATCCAACCTGGATATGTATTGACTGAAGTGCATTTATCCACAATGGTCTTGGGTACTCGACGCGGGAGCATCCATGACCGACTTGCCAGAAGGCACCGAGCACCACCGTTACCTGATCATCGGCGCTGGTCCGGCCGGCCTTCAGCTGAGCTACTACCTCCAGCAGGCCGGCAGCGACTACCTGACGCTGGAACGCGCGGCCGAACCCGGCGAGTTCTTCCGCCGGTTCCCCCGCCACCGCAAGCTGATCTCCCTGAACAAGGTGCACACCACGAGCACCGACCCCGAGATCCGGCTGCGCTGGGACTGGAACTCGCTGCTGCACACCCCGGCCGACCTGCCGTTCGCCAACTACAGCCGCGAATACTTCCCCTCTGCCGACGACATGGTCCGCTACCTGGGCGACTTCGCCCGCCACCACGGGCTCGCCGTCCGCTACGACACGACCGTCGAACTGGTCTCCAAGACCGACGACGGTTTTCTCGTCCGCGCCGGGGGGCGGCTGCTGCACGCCGACTGCGTGGTGTGGGCCGCCGGCTGGGGCCGGCCCAACGTCCCCGACGTGCGCGGCATCGAGCACGCGATCGGCTACGAGGACATGTCCACCGACCCGGCCGACTACGCCGACCAGCGGGTGCTCATCCTCGGCAAGGGCAACTCCGCGTTCGAGACCGCCTCGGCGATCCTCGGGCACGCCGCCATGATCCACCTGGCCAGCCCGCGCCCGCTGCGGCTGGCCTGGAACACCAAGCACCCCGGCGACGTACGCGGCCACCACGGTGCGGTCCTGGACAGCTACCAGTTCAAGACCCTGCACTCCGTGCTCGACTGCGTCATCGACGAGATCCGCCCCGTGGGGGACAAGTACGAGGTGCGCCTGACCTACACCCACGCCGACGGCGAGACCGCCGTGATGGAGTACGAGACCGTGCTGCGCTGCACCGGCTTCGCCATGGACACCTCGGTCTTCGCCGACAACTGCCGCCCCGGCACGGTGCCCAGCGGGCGGCTGCCCGCCACCCGGCCCGACTGGCAGTCGGTCGACGTCGACGGGCTCTACTTCGCCGGCACGCTCGCCCAGGACCGCGACTTCAAGAAGGCGTCGTCGGCCTTCATCGACGGCTTTCGATACAATCTGCGTACGCTGACCGCCCTGCTGCGCGAGCGGTACGAGGGCGCGCCGCTGGCGTACGAGAAGGTGGCGGCCGACGCCGAGGCGCTCACCGAGGTGGTGCTGGACCGGGTCAACTGGAGCTCGGCGCTGTGGACCCAGTTCGAGTTCCTCTGCGACGCCCTCGTCGTAGACGCGGCCGCCGGGGTGGTGCGCCACTACCACGACCTGCCCGAGGACCACGCGGTCGCCCGGTTCGGCGGCGAGAGCCACTACTACACGTTCTCGCTGCGCTGGGGCCGCGACGCGTACAACGACGTGTTCGCCATCGAGCGGCACCCGCAGCCCGACCGGGCCGCCGAGAGTGCCTTCATCCACCCCGTGGTGCGCCGCTACCGGGGCGGGGAACTGGTCGAGGAGCTGCACCTGCTGGAGGACCTGCTGGCCGAGTGGCGTCGGCAGGACCGGCACGTGCAGCCCCTGCGCGAGTTCTTCGCCGCGGACCTGGGGCGGTGAGGCCTACCGGAGGACCATGACCTCCGACAGCGCCTTGCGGGTCAGCTGCGGGACGGTGACCCCCTCGGCCGGGTAGCCGACCGGCATCACCAGGCAGGCGCGCTCCTCGGCCGGGCGGTCGCAGATCTCGTTGAGGAACCGCATCGGGCTGGGCGTGTGGGTGAGCGTGGCCAGCCCGGACAGGTGCAGGGCGGTGATCAGCACGCCGACGGCGATGCCGACCGACTCCTTGACGTAGTAGGGCTTCGGGGTCTGCGGCCCCTGGTGCACCTCGAACACCACGATGACCACCGGGGCGGTCTCCAGGAACGGCTTCTGCCAGTCGGTGCCCATCGGGGCCACCGCCTCCAGCCACTCCTGCGAGGCGCGGCGGGTGTAGAACTCGATCTCCTCGGCCTCGGCGGCCTCGCGCAGCCGCCGCTTGCGTTCGGCGTCGGTCACCACCACGAACCGCCAGGGCTGGAGGTTGGCGCCGCTGGGGGCGGTCGCGGCGGCCCGGACGGCCTCCTCGATGACCTCCAGCGGCACCGGCTCGGCCGAGAAGTGCCGCACCGACCGGCGGGCCGCCATCCGGTCGGCGAACGCCCGGGCGGTGCGGTTCATCAGCGTGGGTTCCAGCCGTTGCAGGTGGAACGGGGTGGTCGCGATCTGGTCCATGGACGGCCTCCATCAGCAGGTCGGGCCCCTCCAGCATCACCCACGCCACCCGCCGTCGGTTGCGCGCGATTGCTCAGATTTGTGAAGTCCGGCCGGGGCTGCTCGACGGATCAGCCCGCCGTTCGCTCCGCCAGGTGGTCGACGACGTCGGCGAGCGTCCCGCCGGCGCGCACGATCGCCCGCTGACGCCGCGCCCCGGTGCCGTCGGCGGCGAGCTGCTCCAGCCACCGCGCGACGGGGTCGTGGTCGCCGTGGGCGCGCAGCGCCGGCTCCACCGTGGCCAGCAGCTCCCGGGCCAGCTCGACCGCAGGGCGCAGCCGGCCCGTGCGCGGGTCCAGGCCCTCGCCGTCCAGGCCGTCGCGGGCCGCCCGCCAGTACGCCACCCGCAGCAGCTCCCCGGCGACGTGCGGGGCGGGCTCGCCGGTGTCCACCGCCTCCGACAGGTGCGCCACGAGCGCCCGCACCAGCGCCGCGTAGCGCGCCGCGTCCTCGGCGGTGAGGGCGGAGTCGGCCACCCGGACCTCGAGGGTGGGGTGCCGCTCCGAGGGGCGTACGTCCCAGAAGATGGTGGCCCGGTCGACGAGGGCGCCCGCGTCCAGCAGCCGCCCCACCACCTCGTCGTAGTGCTCCGCCGAGTCGAACACCGGCGGCGGGCCGGCCACCGGCCACCGGCCCCAGACCGTGGTGCGCCAGCTCGCGTATCCGGAGTCGCGGTCGTCCCAGTACGGCGAGTTCGCGGTGAGGGTCAGCAGCAGCGGAAGGTAGGGCCGCAGGTGGTTGCCGACCAGCACCGCCCGCTGCCGGTCCGGCATCTCCACGTGCACGTGCAGCGCGCACAGCGCCAGCTCGTCGTGCAGCCCCCGGTATGTCTCCGTGCCGCGGGTCTGGCGCGGGCCGACGGTCATCGGCGGCGGCACCACCCCGGCGACGGGCGCCGTGCCGGTGGCCACCACCCGCAGCCCCGCGGCCCGGGCGCAGTCCGCGACGACCTTGCGGGCCTCGCCGAGCTGGTCGGTCAGCTCGCCGAGGGAGCCGCAGGCGTGGGTCCTGGTCTCCAGTTGCAGGGTGGTGATCTCCCCGGACACCCGATCCCCGAGCGACGCCGACGCCGCCGCGACGATCTCGGCGGCCCGGGGCGCCGGGGCGCGGGTGGCGGCGTCGACGACGAGGAACTCCTCCTCCACCCCGAATCGGGGTGGGGCCGTGGACCGGCGCGTGGTGAGGCTCATGACACACCATTATGGACGGTGTGCGGGCCCGTGGACAGCAGCGACGCGACTCACAGGCGCGCGGGAACGCCCCGACCCGCGGCCACCGGGCCGCGCCGCTGCCGGGTGAGCACGCCGGCGACGGTCGCGGCGAGCAGGGCGGCGCGGTCGGGCAGCTGGCTGACGTCCACCCACTCGCTGCGGGCGTGCGACCCGCCGCCCACCCCGCCCAGGCCGTCGAGGGTGGCCACGCCCAGCGACCCGGTGAAGTTCGCGTCGGACGCGCCCGCGGCGTGCGCGGCCTCCAGCGGCGGCAGGCCCAGCTCGTGGCCCGCCCGGCGGGCGATCTCCAGCAGCGGCGTCGCCACCGCCTCCTGCAACGGGTACCGGTTGATCCCGCCGGCCACCACGAGCGCGGCCTCGGCCAGCTGGGGGGTCAGGGCGTGGATCAGCCGGTCCACCCGGTCGAGCTCCTCCCGGGTCCAGGCGCGCACGTCGACGCAGAACGTCGCCGACTCGGGCACCTGGTTGCTGATGGTGCCCGCGCTGAGCACCGTCGGCGTGACGCTGGTGCCCTCGGCGGCGAACGCCCGCACGGCCAGCACCTGGTGGGCCAGCTCGACGGCCGCGTTCACCCCCCGGTGCGGCTCCACGCCCGCGTGCGCGGCCCGGCCGCGTACGGTGATCTCGTACCGGGAACCGCCCTTGCGGGCGACCTTCAGCGCGCCCGTCTCCGTGGCCGGCTCGCCCACCAGCACCGCCCGCGACCGCCGGGCCTGCTGCTCGATCAGCGGCCGGGACGTCGGCGACCCGCTCTCCTCGTCGCAGGTGAGCAGCACCCCCACCCGGGAGGTGTCGGGCAGCAGCGACAGGGCGGTGACCAGCTGCACGATGCCGGACTTCATGTCGCACACCCCTGGCCCGGTGGCGATGTGGTCGGCCACCGCGAAGGGCCAGTCCCGCGTGGTGCCCTCCGGCCAGACCGTGTCGTAGTGCCCCAGCAACAGCACCCGCTGGTCCTCGGCCTGCCAGAGCAGGTGCGGCAGCCCGTCGCGCGTGACCCGCACGGCGGGCCGGCCCAGGATCGGGCTGATCCAGCTCTCCAGCAGGTCGGCGCAGGCGTGCAGGTGCCGTACCGCCCCGGGCGGGGATTCGGCGTGCACGAGTTGGCGCAGTCGGTCCACCATGGTCCCGGCCTGTGCCCGGGCACCCTGCCGTATGTGCGTCGTGTCGACCATGGTGCCGATCGTGGCAGCGGCTGCTCCGCAGCGGCAATACGCGTACGTGCCCTGCTCGTCGCCCTCCGTGTCGGCCCAGGTACGGGCCCCGCAGACGGCATTCTCGAAGAAGGAGCGGGGCGTGGGCGCGGGCCGCAGTGGGCACGGTGGAAGAAGCGGACGGGCCGCCGGGTCGGCACCATGCGCAGCAGGACCGCGTCGCCGCCGGCCGCGGCCTGTCACGCCGAGGAGAGACACGTGGCACACATCGATCTGGGCCTGGACGAGACGCAGTATCCGGGCATCAGCGGGCTCATGCGCTACCGGCCGGAGACCGCCGTGGCGCTCAACGCCCTGGCCGAGGCGCTGCTGCACGCCCCGCACCCCACCCTCAGCGCCGGCGAGCGGGAGCTGATCGCCGCGTACGTCTCGGGGCTCAACGACTGCACGTTCTGCTGCTCGTCGCATTCGGCGTTCGCCGCCGCCCAGCTCGACGGCGGCATGCCGCTGGTGGCCCAGGTCCGGGCGGACCCGGACACGGCGGAGGTCTCCGCGAAGCTGCGCGGCCTGCTGCGGATCGCCGCCGCGGTCCAGTCCGGCGGCCGCAACGTGAGCGCCGCGCTGGTCGACGCGGCCCGCGCCGAGGGGGCGACCGACCTGGAGATCCACGACACGGTGCTGATCGCCGCCGCGTTCTGCATGTTCAACCGCTACGTCGACGGGCTCGGCACCCGGCTGCCGGAGGACCCGGTGGCCTACACCGAGACCGCGCAGCGGATCAAGGTCGGCGGATACGTCGGCTCGGCCTGACCGGCCCCGGCCCGGCGGGCGCGGCTCCGTGCCCGCCGGCACGCCCGTCGCCCTACCCGTTGTACGGCATGGTGGGGAACCAGCCGTAGCCGAACATGGCGGGCAGCCGCACGTCCCAGTAGACGACCATGAACACGCCGAGCGCGATCAGCAGTGCCCCGGTCACCGCGGCGGTACGGGACGGGCTGGCGGTGAGCCACTGGACGAACCGCCCCCGGGTGGCCACGATGATCAGCGCGAACAGCGCGGCGACGACGGCGATGTTGCCCAGCGACTGGAGCACGAACGCGCCCGCGCCGTACAGCGGGTTGCCGGTGTCCACCGCCCAGTGGAACAGCTTGTTGAACAGCGGGTACGGCCGGCCGATGAGGAACCCGCCGACGAGCGCGCCGAGCACCACGACCCGGGCGACCGGGCGCCGCGCGAACGGGTCCGGCAGCGTGCCGAGCGCCGCCAGGCCGAGGTAGACGAAGGCGAGCCCGATCACGCCGAAGACGACCATCGACTGGACCAGGCGCACCGGCAGCCCGCCGACGGCACCCGTGGACAGCTGCGGCAGCCGGTCGCCGAGCAGCACACCGACGAAGCCGTACGTGGCGGCGACCGCCACCATCCCGACGGTGAGCCAGCCGACCGGCCGCAGCAGGACGCGCAGCCCGGCCCGGGTCGCGCCCGCACCGCCGGCCTGGCTCATCGGGCCGACCGCGGCGGCCATCGCGATGTTGCACGCCGTGAACGTGCCGGCCAGGCCGGAGACGAACGCGAAGACCAGACCCGCGACGGTGCCACCGATGGCGGTGCCCTTCGCGTCGTGGCCCAGCAGGGTGTTGGCGACGTTGTCGCCGATCACGTGGTCGACGAACTCGTACGACCACAGCACCGCCAGCAGGACTCCCGCCGCGACGCCGCCCAGGACGATCCCGCGCGAGCGCGGGTGGGTGTGCGCGGAGAGGCGGACCGCGCGTCCTCTTTCGCTGACAGTCATGGATGGATTGTGGGGACGGTTCCCCCCATTGACTTCTTCCGTGTTGCCCTGTTCGAACCGGGCAGGACGGCAACCTCGAACAAGTGTTCGCGCGCCCGCATCCTCCATCGTGGACACATGCCGGTCACCCCGCACCAGTGGCGTCGCGTCCGCACCTCCGTGCCCGTCGTCCTCGGGCGGCTGCTCGCCCTCGTCTCCGACGCCCCACCCGACAAGCCTGCCACCGCGCACTGGACGGTGGCGGACACCATGGCCCACCTGTGCGGCGTCGCCGCGATGGGCCTGGCCCTGGTCCGGGGCGCCCCGCCCGACCTGCCGGTGCCTGGCCTGCTCGAGCTGCGCCGGCGCACCACGGTCGACACGATCTCGGTGATGAACGCGGAGGTGCTGCGGCACTTCACCGAGCGGCGGCTGCCGGCGCTGGCCGACCGGCTGCGCGCCGACGTCGAGGAGGTGCTGCGGGCGGCCGACGAGGCCGGGCCGGAGCACGAGGTGTCCTGGCTGGGCGGGGCCCGGCTGCCCGTCACCGGGCTGCTGGCCCACCTGCTCAACGAGCTGAACCTGCACGCCTGGGACATCGCCCGGGCGGTCGGCCGGCGCTGGGTCGTGGATCCCGCCGACGCGGCGCTCTTCGTCGACCTGTTCATGGTGGGCATGACCCGTCGCGGCTACGGCCGGCTGCTGGACCGGGGCGGCCCGGCGCACCCGGGGACGATCTCGGTGAACTTCCGGCACCGCTTCGGCCCCGAGGTGACGATGGCCCTGGCCGAGGGTCGGGTGACGGTGGCGCCGACCGAGTCCCGTCCGGACGTCCGGCTCTCGTTCGACCCGGCCGTGTTCACCCTGATGTTGTTCGGCCGGGTGCCCCGGCTGCGCGCGGTGCTCGCCCGCAAGTTGTGGGTGAGCGGCCGCCGGCCCTGGCTGCTGCCGGTCTTCCTGCGCACCATGCGCCTGCCCTCCTGACCTGCGCCGCCGCCCTCGCGGGCCGGGAGGGCGACCGTGCCGGCGCTGGGAGAGGCGACCCTGCCGAGCGGGGCGCCCGCGCCGACCGTGGGACGGCGCGGGCGCAACACGGAAGAAGTGCCCGCACGGCGACGGGTGCGACCGTGGGACGGACAAGGTCCACAAGACCGGAGAGCCTTCCCAAGGAGGAACTGTGACTGTTACCGAAACCCCCACGCGCGAGGAGATCCTCAGCCGCGTCGCCAAGGCCGAGCCGGTGCTGCGGGAGCACGTTGCCTGGTCGGAGGAGAATCGCCGCCTGCACGAGGCGACAGTCGAGGCGATGGCCGAGGCCGGCATCTTCCGGATGCGGGTGCCCAAGCGCTACGGCGGCTACGAGTGCGACGGCGCGACGCTGGTCGAGGTCGGCGCGGCGCTGGGCCGTATCGACGCCTCCGTGGCCTGGGTCGCGATGGTGAACTGGATCCCCACGTACCTGGTGTGCATGTTCCCCGACGAGGTGCAGGACGAGGTCTTCTCGATCCCGGACGTGCGGGTCTGCGGGACCAACGCCCCCAAGGGCACGATGGTTCCGGTCGAGGGTGGATACATCCTCAACGGCCGGTGGCCCTTCGTCAGCGGGGCGCACCACGCGCACTGGATGGAGGCGGCGGCCGTGATCCTGCGCGACGGCGCCGAGCCGGAGCCGGTCATGACCATGGTGCCGATGTCCGACATGGAACTCGTCGACGACTGGCACACCACCGGGCTGCGCGGCTCCGGCAGCATCACGACGGTGGCCACGAACGTCTTCCTGCCCGCCGAGCGGGTCATTCCGCTGGGCGCCGCGCTCGCCCCGAACACGCTGTCGGAGACGAACCGGAACATCCCGATCTATTCCACCCCGGCCACGCTGGTCGCCGCGGTCTCCGGGGTCGGCATGCTGGCCGGGCTGGCGAAGGCGGCCTGGGACACCTTCTTCGACCGGCTGCCCGATCGGAAGATCATCTACACCGACTACCCGAGCCAGGCCGAGGCCCCGCTGACCCACCTGCGGGTCGGCTCCGCCGCCCACAAGATCGACCAGGCGATGTTCCACGCCCGGCGGATCGCCGAGGTCGTCGACCACAAGGCGTTCAGCGGCGAGGCGTGGACGGTCGAGGAGCGGGTCCGGGTGCGCGCCGACCAGGGCGAGGCGGCCCGCCTGGCCAAGGAGGTCGCCGACATCTTCCAGATGGCCAGCGGCGGCACCTCCATCTACACCGACGTCCCGATCCAGCGCCTCGTGCGGGATGTCACCTCCGCCGCGCTGCACGGCCTCGTCGTCCCCGATGTCAACACCGAGCTGTACGGCCGGGTGCTGTGCGGGCTGGAGCCCAACACCCTCTACATGTGACGCCTGCCCGCCGCGCCGGCCCTCCCACCACCGTCGGTGGGAGGGCCGGCGCGTCGCGCGTCGCGCCCCCAGGCCCCGTCGACTGCTGCACCTGCCAATCCTGGTGCCGGGTCAGGCTGGTGCATGCCAGGTCGATGCCGCTTGCCGCCTCGCAAGCGCGGCACGGTAGAGTGCCGGCGTGGCGATGTTCCGGATCGGTGAGGCGGCCGAACTGCTCGGCGTCAGCACCGACACGGTGCGGCGCTGGGTCGACGCCGGCCGCCTCGCCGCCACCCGCGACGTGCACGGCCACCGGGTGGTCGACGGCGTGGACCTGGCCGCGTTCGTCCGGGCCGCGGCCGCCGCGCCCGAGGAGCACGCCGAGCTGTCCTCGGCGCGCAACCGGCTGCGCGGCATCGTCACCGCGGTGGTCAAGGACACCGTCATGGCCCAGGTCGACATCCAGGCCGGGCCGTTCCGGATCGTGTCGCTGATGAGCCGCGAGGCGGTCGACGGCCTGGGCCTCGAGGTCGGCGCGATCGCCGTCGCGGTGATCAAGTCAACGACGGTCGTGGTGGAGCGGCCGTCTGCGCCGAAAGGCAGGACCGGCACATGACCGGAGCGGCCCGCACGGCCCTGGCCGGGGCGATCGCCCTGGCCCTCGCCCTGGCCGGCTGTGCCGGCGGCGCCGACCAGCCGGCGCCGGGGGAGGGCGTCGACGGAGTGCGCGGCCCGGTCACCGTCTTCGCGGCGGCGTCGCTGACGGAGGCGTTCACCCGGCTCGGCGACGAGTTCGAGGCCGCCCACCCGGGCACGACGGTCACCGTCAGCTTCGCCGGCAGCTCCGCCCTGGCCACCCAGGTCAACCAGGGCGCCCCCGCCGACGTGTTCGCCGCCGCGTCCCCGGCGACGATGCGTACGGTCACCGACGCCGGCAACGCCGCCGACGCCCCGGCCACCTTCGCCCGCAACCAGCTGGTCATCGCCGTGCCGAAGGGCAACCCGAGGGGCATCGGCGCGCTGGCCGACCTGACCCGGCCCGGGGCGAAGGTGGCGCTCTGCGCCGAGCAGGTGCCCTGCGGCGCGGCGGCCCGCACCGCCCTGGACGCCGCCCGCGTGCCGCTCACCCCGGTCACCCTCGAATCCGACGTCAAGGGCGCGCTGGCCAAGGTGCGCCTCGGTGAGGTCGACGCCGCGCTGGTCTACCGCACCGACGCCACCGCCGCCGCGTCCGACGTGGACGCCGTGGAGTTTCCCGAGTCGGCCGGGGCCGTCAACGACTACCCGATCGTCGTGCTGCGGCAGGCCGGAAACCCGACGACCGCGCGGGCCTTCGTCGCGTACGTGCTGTCCGACCGGGGCCGGGCCGCGCTGACCGCCGCCGGGTTCCAGCCGCCACGGGCCTGACCGCCGGTGGTACGCCCGCCCGCCCCGACCCCGCGCCGCCGCGTTCCCGGCCGACGGGTGCCCATCGCCCTGTTCGTTCCCGCCGGCCTCGGGTTGATCTTCCTCGTGCTGCCGCTGACCGGGCTGCTCGCCCGTGCTCCGTGGGCCACCCTGCCGCAGCGGCTCGCCGCGCCGGGGGTGCTCACCGCGCTGCGGCTGTCCCTGCTGACCGCCACTCTCGCGACGCTGCTCTGCCTC
The DNA here is from genome assembly GCF_042670805.1 of Micromonospora sp. NPDC057141. Classification (NCBI taxonomy): domain Bacteria; kingdom Bacillati; phylum Actinomycetota; class Actinomycetes; order Micromonosporales; family Micromonosporaceae; genus Micromonospora; species Micromonospora sp. NPDC057141. Next base: position 21,248 of record NZ_JBHUVA010000068.1, read on the forward strand.
GCCCTCGGCGTACCCCTGGCCTGGGTGTTGGCGCGGGTGCGCTTTCCCGGCCGGCGGCTGGTGCGGGCGCTGGTCACCGTGCCGTTGGTGCTGCCGCCGGTGGTCGGCGGCGTGGCCCTGCTGCTGGTCTTCGGCCGCCGTGGCCTGCTCGGCGGCTGGCTCGACGCCACCTTCGGCATCACCCTGCCGTTCACCACCGCCGGGGTGGTCCTCGCCGAGGCGTTCGTGGCCATGCCGTTCCTGGTCATCGCCGTCGAGGGCGCCCTACGCGCGGCCGACACCCGCTATGAGGAGGCCGCCGCCACCCTGGGCGCGGGCCGGTGGACGACGTTCACCCACGTCACGCTGCCGCTGGTCGCCCCCGGTGTGGCGGCCGGTGCGGTGCTGTGCTGGGCCCGGGCCCTCGGCGAGTTCGGCGCGACCATCACCTTCGCCGGCAACTTCCCGGGCCGCACCCAGACCATGCCGCTGGCCGTCTACCTGGCCCTGGAGACCGACCTGGAGGCCGCGATCGTGCTCAGCCTGGTGCTGCTCACCGTCTCCGTGACGATCCTCGCCGGTCTGCGCGACCGTTGGGTGACCGGCCCGTGACCGCCCCTCCTCGCCGGGAGGCGTCGACGCCGCTGCTCGACGCCCGCCTCGTCGCCGACCGGGGCGCGTTCCACCTTGACGTGGCGCTGCGGGTGCGGGCGGGGGAGGTGGTCGCGCTGCTCGGCCCCAACGGCGCGGGCAAGACCACCGCGCTGCGCGCCCTCGCGGGCCTGCACCCGCTGGCGGCCGGGCACCTCACCCTCGACGGGGCCGAGCTCGACCGCCCCGCCGGGCGGGTGTGGGTGCCGCCGGAGCGTCGCCCGGTCGGCGTCGTCTTCCAGGACTACCTGCTCTTCCCGCACCTGAGCGCCCGCGACAACGTCGCGTTCGGTCCCCGTCGGCGCGGCGCGGACCGGCGCGCCGCCCGCGCCCGCGCCGATGCCTGGCTGGACCGGGTCGGCCTCGCCGGGTACGCCCGCCGCCGACCCCGGCAGCTCTCCGGCGGGCAGGCCCAGCGGGTGGCGCTGGCCCGGGCCCTCGCCGTGGAGCCGACCCTGCTGCTGCTCGACGAGCCGCTCGCCGCCCTCGACGCCCGCACCCGCCTGGACACCCGCGCCGAGCTGCACCGCCACCTCGGCGCGCACCCCGGTGCGACCGTGCTGGTCACCCACGACCCGCTCGACGCGCTGGTGCTCGCCGACCGGCTGGTCATCGTGGAGGGCGGCCGGGTGGCCCAGGAGGGGGACGCGGCCACCGTCACCGCCCGGCCCCGCACCGACTACGTCGCCCGCCTGGTCGGGCTGAACCTGCACCGGGGCCGCGCCGACGGCCACCGCGTACGGGTCGGGGCGCTGACCCTGACCGCCGTCGACAGCGTCGTCGGCGAGGCGTTCGTCGCGTTCCCGCCCGCCGCCGTCGCCCTGCATCGCGCCCGGCCTGACGGCAGCCCCCGTAACACCTGGCCCGCCACGGTGGCGGGGGTGCAGCGGCACGGGGATCACCTGCGGGTCGAGCTCGGCGGGACGCTCCCGGTATCCGCCGACGTCACCCCGGCCGCCGCCGCCGCGCTGCGGCTGCGTCCCGGTCAGGAGGTGTGGGTGGCGGTGAAGGCCGCCGAGACCCGCGCCTACCGGGCGGGCAGCTGACCCGCCGTACGCCCGTCAGGTCGCGCTGCACGCCAGCGGGCCCGGCGCCGGCGGTGCACCGGCGCCGGTGAAGCCGACCCAGATTGCCTGCCCGGCGGGCAGGGTGCCGTTGTAGACCTGGTTGCTGAAGTGGACGGTCCCCGTGGTGCGGTCGGCCGCCGCGCGCCGGCCGGTGCCGCCCCTGGTGGCTCCGCCTTCGTGGACCGCTGGGGTGCCCATGCCTGTCCTCCGAGGAGATCGACGTGTCGCCGCGCTTCCGACTGCCCGGGCGCCTGACGGCAAAATATCGATGACCTTCGAATGAATTCCGAGGACTGTCCGGTTTCGAACAGGTCGAACTCCTCGGCACGTCGGAAAGGCCGGGGCGGCAGTCGAAACCTCTCGGATCGGGCGGTGCTACGGCGACGGCCACGTCCCACCGGCGCGGCTGGTCACCGCCGCCGAAACGACTGGCGGACCACGCCACCGACGATCGCGCACCACGTGCTCGTGCCGACCTTGCCGTTGGGCGGAAGGCCGTGCAGCCGCTGCACGTCCTGCACGGCCCGGCGGGTGGGGTGGTCGAACCCGCCGGTCACCGCCACGTCGGCGTAGCCCTTCCAGTTGAGGATGAACTGCACCGCGCTGACCGGCGCGCCGGTGGCGTCCCGGTCCAGCTCGGGGGCGAGGGTCTCCCAGGTGGGCGTGGTGAGGGTGGCGTCCACGTCGACCGGGATGCCGTTGCGGGCCTGCCAGTCCTGGACGGCGGCGACGGTGGCGTCGTCGAACGTGCTGTTCACCGGCACCGCGTAGCCCCGGTGGGTGAGCAGGTACTGCACCACCCGCACCGAGGGGGAGCTGACGAACCGCCACAGGTCCGGCCAGCGCCGGGCCGGCACGTCGCCGAGGCCGGTGCCCAGCTCGCGGAAGACCCGCCTGCGCAGCTCGGGGAACTGCCGGTAGAACGCCGCCCCCGGGCACGCGGTGGTGCGGAAGTCCCAGTGGCCGAAGATGTCGTGGGCGTGCAGGCCGTACTGCCGGCCGACCGTGGCGCAGAGCCTGACCAGCGAGTCCAGCAGCGCCTCCGGCGGGGTCTCGTCGACGTACGTGCCCTCGTTCTCGATGCCGATGGCTCGCCCGTTCTCGCCCGGGCAGTGCGCCGAGACCATCTGCCGGTCACCGGCGGCCAGCCGGTCCAGGCTGCCGTGCCGGCCCTCCAGCACGTGGCCGCCGCGGCTGACGGTGAAGTGCTGGCCGGTGTCCGACCAGCCGTTGCCGTCCATGTGCAGGTTCTGGCAGTCCTGGGCCAGCTTCACGGCCTGCTCGCGGGAGTAGTCGGTGACGTTCGGGAACGCCATGTGATGCACGATGATCTTGTTGGTGGCGATCTCGCTGACCGAGAGGGGATCGGCCGGCGGCCGGGCGCCCCACTCGTCGCAGTCGATGATCCAGTCGAGGTCCGATCCGGACGCCGTCCGCGCGGAGGCGGGGGACGCGAGCTGCGTGCCGACGACGGCGACCGTGGCCGCGCCGAGCCCGGCTCGCAGCAGGGTACGGCGGTCGAGCTCGGGATGGTCGAAGTGCATGGCATCTCCTCTGTGGCCGACGACGGCGCGCGAATGAAAAGGAGCTCCAGGAGCAAGACGTGATGTGGAGGATATTGCCAACCGGGGCCGCGCGCCAGGGGTGGAGATCGGGTCGATGCGCCGACTCCACTCCCCCTAGCCTCCTAGGACGCCTTGTGTGGTGTGCGGCGAATCCCACGCCGCAAGCCACCGACGAAGAAGCACCCGGGGCACGGGATGCAGCCGTTGCGCCGATGGTCGACTGGACAACGCCGGTCACAATGAGCGGCGTCGGATTCGGGTATGCGCGGGCCGGCGGCCCGGGGGAGCGGTGGAGACCATCGAATGAGCGCCAACAGCTGGCTGGTGTCCGGCTACACCGAGGTCCGTGAGCTGGGCTCGGGCGCGTCGGGTCGGGTGGTGCTGGCCACCCACGACGCGACCGGCACCCCGGTCGCCGTGAAGTACCTCGTCGGCGGCCTGGGCGGTGACCCCTCGTTCCGTGAGTCCTTCCGCGCCGAGGCCCGCCTGCTGGCCGACATCGACGACCCGCACGTTTCCCGCCTCTACGAGTACGTCGAGTCGCCCACCGACGCGGCGATCGTCATGGAGCTGGTCAACGGCGTCTCGCTGCGGCAGATGCTGCGCGCCAACGGGCCGACCGGGCCGGAGGCGGCGCTCTGCGTCCTCAAGGGCTCGTTGGCCGGCCTGGCGGCCGCGCACGACCGAGGCGTGGTGCACCGCGACTACAAGCCGGAAAACGTGCTGGTCACCGCCCGGGGGGAGAGCAAGCTCGCCGACTTCGGCATCGCCATGCCGATCGGCGAGGAGTCCGCCACCACCGTCACCGGCACGCCCCGCTACATGGCGCCGGAGCAGTGGACCGGCGCGGCGGCCGCCCCGGCCTGCGACATCTATGCCGCGACGGCAACCTTCTTCGAGTGTCTGACCGGTCGTCCCCCGTACGACGGGCGGAGCCTGCTCGCCCTGCGCGACCAGCATGCCAGCGCGCCGGTCCCCACCGAGCCGGCCCCGCCGCCGGTGCACGAGCTGCTGCTCCGGGGGATGGCCAAACGGCCAGACGAGAGGCCCCAGCCGGCGCAGGTCTTCCTCGGCATCCTGGAACAGATCGCGGGCGGGGCTTACGGGCCGGACTGGGAGGAGCGGGGGGTGCGGGAGTTGGCCCGGCGGGCCGCCCTGTTGGCCGTGTTCTTCCCGTTCCCGGATTCCTCGGGCGGCAGCACGAGCGTGGCCAGCACGGTGCTCGGGTCGGACGCCGGCTTCGGTCCGGGTCGGGAGATCCGCACCGGCCGGCGCATGCGCACGGGGCGGGCCCGGACGGCCCTGGTCGGTGGGGCGCTGGTGGCGGCCGTGCTGGTTGGCGGTGCCGGGTATCGCTACGCCTCCGGTGCCGAGCCCGACGTCGCCGCGGCGGTGGATGCCAAGGATTTGGCCGGGGGGTCGACGCCGGTTTCCGGTGCTGGCTCCGCGTCGGTCGCGCCGGAGGTCACGGCGAGTCCGTCGGGCGGCACGCCGACGCCCGCGCCGACGTCCGTGAGCCCGACGGCGGCGGCCCCGACCACGGGCGTGCCGGCCACGACGCGTCCGCCGTCGCCGACGAGCCGGCCTACCCGGACCGCGTCCCCCAGCCCGAGTGCGAGTGCGAGCACGTCGTCCCCGCCGTCGGATGTCACCGCGCCCTCGGTGGGGTCGCCGAGCATCGGGGCGTCCGTGTTGGAGCCGGAGGACTGCAAGTATGGGACGAGGTCGACGACGGTGACGGTGACGGTGACCGACGACCGGTCGGCGGCGGGGGAGCTGCGGGTGTCGTTCCGCTACACCCTCGGTCGGCTCTCGGGCACGGTGGCCATGACGTCGAAGGGGAACGTCTTCGAGGGCACGCTGGGTCCGTTCGCGATGCCGGAGACGACCGTTCGTATCCCGGTGTCGGTCACGGCGGTCGACGCGGCTGGCAACTCCGCCGGTCCGGTCGGGCCGGTGTACGTGAGCCTGCAGCCGTTCTGCACGCCGGGTTGATCTGGTGGGGGCCATGAGGTTGACGGAGGGTCGGCGTTGAGCAGTCCGAACGAGCCGACGGCGGCGGTGCCGGCCGACAGCGCGGCGACGGAGGCGTTGCCCGGTGTGGGTGGGCCGGGTTGGGTGGAGCCCACCGTCGACCTGGGTCGTACCGTCGACCTGGGTGGGACGGTCGGTTTGGGGCGTACGCAGGTGTCCGGTGCCGGTGGGGAGGTGACGGTGGCCGGGGCGGCCACGGTGGCCGGGTCCGTGGCGGGTGGGTCGCTCGCCGCGACCACCGTCGCGCCGGCGGGCGAGACGCGGTTCGGTCCGGGGGTGCCGGTGGTGCCGCCGGCGGCCCCTGCCTGGCCGCAGTCGGGGTCGGGGTCGGCGGGGCGGTCCCGGTCGGTGTGGCGTCGGGTGGTTTCCGTGTTGTCCACCCTGCTGACGGTGGCGTTGCTGGTGGTCGTCGGGTTGTTCGTCTGGCAGCGGCTGAGCCCGTTGGAGATCGAGGGGGTCACGGTTGCGGTGGCCGATCCGCCGGGGAACCGGTGCGACGTGACCGTGGAGGTGGTGGCGACGGTGCGTACCAATGGCAATGCTGGCACGATTCGTTACCAGTGGTTGCGTTCCGGTTCGCCGCCGGGTGCGCTGGTCAGCGAGCGGGTCGGTCGGGGGCAGCGGTCGGTGGGCCTGCCGTTGAAGTGGTCTTTCACGGGTGTGGGCACGGCTCGGGAGACGGCGACGATCAACATTGTGGAGCCGTCGGTGACGCAGGCGGGCGCGGAGGTTCGGTATACCTGTCGTCGTCGTTGACGGCGGGGGTGGGGTGCCGTTTCCGCGCGCGTGGGTCAGGGTGGAGCGGATGGATTGTTCGCTGTCCCCTGGTGTGAAGGATCTGAGCGATGAGAGACGACTTCGGCGATGCGGTGGGCGAGGCCCTGCGTGCGGTGCTGCTTTTCCTGCCCAGGGCTGTGGGTTTCGTGGCGATCCTGGTGGCGGGTTGGCTGGTCGCCAAGGCCGTGGTGAGGGTTGTGGACCGGGTGTTGGTGCGGGTCGGGTTCGACCGGGCGGTGGAGCGCGGGGGGATCAAGACGGCGTTGGCGCGGTCGCGGTACGACGCGAGTGATGTCGTGGCGAAGCTGGCGTACTACGGGGTGTTGCTGGTGACGTTGCATCTGGTGTTCGGCCTGTGGGGGCCGAATCCGATCTCGGATCTGATCGCGGCGGTGGTGGCCTGGTTGCCGAGGGCGTTCGTGGCGATCGTGATCGTGGTGGTGGCTGCGGCGATTGCCCGGGCGGTGAAGGACATCATCAGCAGTGCGTTGGGTGGGTTGTCGTACGGGCGGGTGTTGGCGGGCGTGGCGTCGGTGTTCATTGTGGGGTTGGGGGTCATCGCGGCGCTCAATCAGGTGGGCGTGGCGACGGCGGTGACGACGCCGGTGCTGGTGGCGGTGCTGGCGACGGTGGGCGGGATCCTGGTGGTCGGTGTCGGTGGTGGGTTGGTGCGTCCGATGCAGAGTCGGTGGGAGTCGTGGTTGAGTCGGGCGGAGCGGGAGTCGCGGGTGGTGGCGACGCATGCGCGGGCGTATCGGGCGGGGCGGCGGGACGTGGCGGAGCGGTTGGCGGCGGCGGCTCCGTCGGTGGCCGAGGATCCCGATCGTACGCAGGTGGTGCCTCGGGTGGGCGAGGGTGACGAGGCGACGGTGGTCATTCCTCGTCCGGACGGTGGTGGCGCCGGGCAGTGAGGGGCGGTGGGTGGTGTCGTGGGGTCGGGCGGTGGGGTTCAGTGCGGTTGTGCGTCGAGGTAGGCCCAGCGGCCGTTTTCGCGGGTGAAGCGGCTGTGTTCGGTGAGGGTGGCGGGTCGGCCGGCCTGCCGGTAGTGGGCTTGGAAGGTGACGGTGCCGGTGGTGTCGAGCAGGCCGCCCCGTTCGGTGTGGAGGATGTCCAGTCGGGTCCATCGTTGGCCGGGTTCAAGGCGGAGGCGGGTGGGGCGGGTGGAGGTGTGCCAGCTGCGCAGCAGGTAGGCGGTGTCGCGGACGGCGAAGGCGCTGTATCGGGTTGGTCGGGCCCGTGACCTCCACCGGCCGTGTCGCGAAAGGGCCGGCCCCTGGTGGGGCTGGCCCTTTCTGGTGGTTGCGGGTCAGGAGGTGGCGTAGCCGCGGGTGGCGATCCAGTCGGCGAGGTGGTCGACGGTGATCCAGTAGCTGGCCTGGTCGGGGTTGGCGGAGTCGGCGATCTTGACGGTGTGGCCGTTGTCGCGGTAGCCGACGACGCTGATGTAGTGGCCGCCCTCGAAGGAGTGGCTGACGCCGTCGGTGTCGGTGGTGGTGCCGGCGATGTTGGCGACGACGGCGCGGCCGTTGTCGACGGTGTGGACGACGTCGGTGCGCAGGGTGTCGGTCTGCTTGTCGTTGGCCTTGTTGGTGGGGATTTCGACGCTGCGGTAGGCGTCGGCCTTGCCGGTTTCCTTGTTGAGTACGGGGGTGATGTCGTTGATGGAGTTGGTGCCGGCCTCGGTGGTGCCCATCTCCTCGGCCATGGTGTCCACGTCGATGTTCTTGCCCTGCACGCTCAGCGCGTTACGGGCCGCGGCCGGGCCGCAGTAGTAGAAGTTGGGCTGCGCCTCGTAGCGCACGTCCAGCTGACGCTCGCCGGCCGGACGACGCTCGGCCTGCACCGACGCGACCCGCTCGGCGGGGGCGGCCTGCGCGGCCAGCGCGGGGCCGGCGATCCCACCGGCGGTGGCGGCGACACCGGCAACGGTCAGGGCGGTGCGACGAATCAGATCGGTACGCATGACAGCGTGCTCCTCTGCTCGGGGGAAAAGACACGGCACCACACCAGGGGGACACGTCGGCACCGCGACAGAGATCCAGGGAAAGAACAACCCGGCGACCCAGGGGGCCTGCACGGGGCATCCGGAAGGTGCAACGACCCCGACCCCACCAGCATTCCACCGGCCCTGGGGCTCCCGACCCCTGGCGACCCGACCCAGGCGCGGCGCAGGCGGGGCGATTCAGGGATCCGACCGGACGGCACAGCCCCGGTCGCATGCCAGATACAACGCCCCCACCCCCGAGCCGATTCCACGGCCAGGGTGACCCGACCCACCGGACATAGAGGGATGGACCGGGCAGGTGGGGTGGGGGTCAGAGCCAGCCGGAGCGGCGGAACAGCCGGTGCAGGGTCAGTGCGGCGGTGGCCATGAGCAGGAGTGCGCCGCCGTAGCCGTAGCGCCAGTGCAGTTCGGGCATGTGGGTGAAGTTCATCCCGTATATGCCGGCGACGGCGGTTTGGGTGGCGGCGATGGCGGCCCAGGCGGCGATCTTGCGCATGTCGTTGTTCTGCTCGACGGCCAGCTGCGCCAGTCGGGATTGCAGGATCGAGTTGAGCAGGTCGTCGTAGGTGTTGACGCGGTCGACGGCTCGGGCGAGGTCGCTGTCGACGTCGGCGAACCAGCGGCGTAGCGCTGGGGGTGGGCCGTCGGTGGGTTGTCCGGCGAGGGCGCGCAGTGGTGCCTGCGCGGGCAGCACGGCGCGTTTGAGTTCGACGATTTCCCGTTTGAGTTGGTAGATGTGCGGGATGTCGGCGGTGCGTTCGCGGGCGAAGACGGTTTCTTCGAGTCGTTCGAGGTCCGTTTCGACGTGGCCGGCGACGTCGAGGTACTGGGCGACCATGCGGGCGCAGACGGCGTATGCCACGGCCCAGGGGCCCTCGGTGAGGATGGTGCGGCGGTGTTGGATGTCCTGACGGACGGTGGTGAGTGCGCCGGGGGCGCCGTGGCGGACGGTGACGACGAATCGGTCGCCGAGGAAGAGCATGACGTCGCCGGTGTCGATGACTTCGGAGGTGTCGGTCAGTTCGGTGTGTTCGACGTATGCGGCGGTGCGGAGCACGAGCAGGGTCACGTTGCCGTGGCGTTGCAGGGTGGGGCGGTGGCCGCCGGTGAGGGCCTGGGTGATGTGGAATTCGTCGAGGCCGAAGGTGTGTCCGACTGTGGTCATCACGGTGGGGGTGGGGTCGTGGAGGCCGAGCCAGACGAAGGCGCGTCGGCTGCGTCGGCTGTGGGCGTGGGCGTGGGCGTCGGCGTAGTGGGGGTGGCCGGGTTGGCGTTGGCCGTTGACGTATACGGCGCAGTCGACGACGGCGTCGGGGTTGGTCGGTGGGGTGGCCGGTGGTGTGGTGTGGGTGGGGCGGCGTAGTGCCCGTCGCAGCAGGTTGGGCAGTGTGGTGCGCCATCGGGTCTGTGGGGGTTGTTGGTCCACCGGTCACCTCCGCCTCGCGGGGACTGACGGCAACCGTAGGGGATCTTCGGGTGGGGGCGTGGGTCAGGGCACGGCGGTGGCGAAGACGATGATGTTGTCGGGGTAGGTGTGGTGGCGTTCGTCGAGGCGGCCGCCGCAGGTGATGAGGCGTAGCCGGGGTGTGGGGCTGGTGCCGTAGACGAGGGCGGTGGGGAAGCGTGTCTTGGGGTAGGCGGCGATGCTGTCGACGGTGAAGGTCGCGGTGCGGGCGTCGGTGCGGTGGATGTGGATGGGGTCGCCGGGTTGGAGGCGGCCGAGGTCGTAGAAGACGGCGGGGCCGGTGTCGCGGGAGTCGACGTGGCCGACGATGACGGCGTTGCCGGCTTCGCCGGGGCTGGCGCCGGGTCGGTACCAGCCGGCTGCGGCGGGTGGGCCTGCCGGGGGGACCTCGAGTTTTCCGTCGGTGGTGGCGGCGACGGGCACGATGTCGGCGTGTACGCCGATGGTGGGGATGGTGATGTGTGTGGGGGTGGCGTGGGGCAGGGGTGGTGCGGGGCTGGTGGTGCGGTTGGTGGCGGGGTTGGTGGCGGGGTGGGGTGGCGGGGGTGTGCGCGTTGCGGCGGTGGCGAGGAGTCCGAGGCCGGCGGCGGCGGTGAGGGTGGTCAGTGTGATGGCGGCCCGGGGGGTGTGGTGGGGGGCGGCCATGGGTGTTTCCTTTCGGCGGGTGGCGGGTGCCCGCGTCGGCGGTGGGCCGGCGCGGGCGCCCCGTGGCAGGGCTGGTGTGGTTCAGGCGGCGGCGGTGCGGCGGCGGGTTCGGCGGGTCAGGATGAGGGCGCTGGTGGCGGCGGCGCCGAGGAGGGTGCCGCCGGCGGCGAGCAGGCCGGTGGTGTCGGTGTCGTGGCCGGTGCCGGCGGGTGCGGCGCCGATCGGGGTGATGGTGAAGGTGGCGCTGCCTGAGGTGGTGCCGTCGCCGCAGGTCGCGGTGACCGTGTAGGTGCCGAGGGTGAATCCGGCGGTGAACAGTTCTGCGCTGAGTCCGCCGCCGGCTGCGGCGGTGGTGGAGCGGACGTTCTGGTCGCGGTCGGGTCCGGTGACGCGGAAGAGGGTGTCGCCGGATTTGGGGTTGCAGGTGGAGGTGAGTACGACGGTGCCGCCGACCGGGGTGGTGGCTGGTGAGACCGTGGTGTCGGCGAGGGCGGCGGTGGGGAGCAGGAGCGTGCCGAGGCCCACGCCGAGCGCTGCCGTTCCGAGAATTGTCTGTGTCTTCATGCGCGTCTTCCCTCACTTTTCGTCCGGCTGCTGCGTGGGACGTCGTTCGGGTGGCCAACTCCGTGTCTGGCACCGGTGTGTCCCACCCTAGGAGGGTTGGGTCCCCGATCCGGTGAGAATGAGAATTCTTCGTTGCCGTCGCGTTGCGGGGGCGGCGGGGCGGTGCGGGCGGCCCGCCCGTGCCAGGATCGTGATCATGGATACGGGGATGATCACCGCGGACGCCGCGGGCACCTGGGGGTTGGGCGACCTCACCGTCAACCGGGTCGGGTTCGGCGCGATGCGGCTCACGAGGACCGCAGACGGTCGGCCCAGCGACCGGGACCGGGCGATCGGTGTGCTGCGCCGGGCCGTGGAGCTGGGCGTCAACCACATCGACACCGCCGCCTTCTACTTCTCGGCGTTGCGTTCGGCGAACGAGCTGATCAACGCGGCTCTGGCGCCGTACCCGGAGGATCTGGTCATCGCGACGAAGGTCGGGCCGGGCCGGGATCCGTCGGGGCGGTGGTTGCCGTTGGCGCGGCCCGACGAGTTGCGTGGGCAGGTGGAGGAGAATCTGCGGCAGCTCGGCCGCGACCACCTCGACCTGGTCAACCTGCGTCAGGCCGGTCTGGAGTCGGTCGCGGAGCATTTCGGCGCGTTGGCGCAGCTGCGCGACGCGGGCCTGATCCGGCACCTGGGCATCTCCAACGTCCGCCCGCACCATCTGCCGCAGGCGCAGGCCGTCGCGCCGGTGGTGTGTGTGCAGAACGCCTACGGCCTGGGGTTGCGGCCGGGCCACGACCAGTTCGTGCGGGACTGCGCCGCGCAGCAGGTGGCGTACGTGCCGTTCTTCTCCCTGGCGACCACGGGCCGGGAGGCGGGCGTGAAGGGTGAGGAGGACCCGGAGATCCGGGCGGTCGCCGCCGCCCACGGGGTGTCGGCCGTGCAGGTGCGGCTGGCCTGGACGTTGCGGCGTTCCCCGAACGTGTTGGCGATTCCCGGCACGGGCGACCCGGATCATCTTGTTGCCAACGTCGCGGCGGGGGCGTTGCGGCTCACCGACGACGACCTGGCCCGGTTGGAGGTCGTGCACCGGCGCGGCGTGTGATCCGGGGTGGGTCGTCGCCGGTGCGCCCGGTTGGTGTCGGGGCGCGGCGGGTGGTGTGACAGCGTGTCGGGGTGAACGATGGCGCGCCGGTCGACGTCGACGTCGCCCTGGTCGGTGGCGGGGGTGCCGCGTCGTTGGTTCTGGCGGCCCTGGACCGGCAGGGGGTGCGGGGGTTGCGGGTCGCCGTGGTCGATCCGGTGCGCAAGCGCGGTCAGGATCGCACGTGGGCGTTCTGGGGCCGCCCGGGTGGTGACCTCGATGCGGTGCTCAGCGCGAGTTGGCGGCAGGTCGAGGTGACCACGCCGGCTCGTCGGCGGGTGCTCGACCTGGCCCCCCTGCGGTACGCGATGGTGCGTTCGGCCCCGGTGTATGCCCGGGCGGCGCAGGCGGAGCGGCGGCTCGGGGTGGTGCGGTGGGACGTGGCGGTGGCGGGCCTCGACGATGACGGCAGCCGGGTGTTGGTGCGTGGCGTCGATGGGGTGCCGTTGGTGCGGGCGTCGTGGGTGCTGGACTCGCGTCCCCGGTCGCCGGCGCGGCCGGGGCGGACGTGCTGGTTGCAGCATTTCCGGGGCTGGTGGGTGGCCTCCGAGGCGGCGTTGTTCGACCCGCGGCGGGCGGTGCTGATGGATTTCCGCACCCCGCAGCCGGAGCGGGGGGTGTCCTTCGGGTACGTGCTGCCGGTCAGTGACCGGTATGCGCTGGTGGAGTACACCGAGTTCTCCTCGGCCCGGCTGACCGGCGACGGGTACGACCGGGCGTTGCGGGGCTATCTGGGTCGCCTCGGGCTGGACCCGGCGGCGCTGGTGGTGCGTGAGGTGGAGGACGGGGTGATTCCGATGACGGATGCGCCGTTTCCGTGTCGTCCTTCGCCGCGGGTGGTGCGCCTGGGCACGGCGGGTGGTGCGACCCGACCGTCGACCGGGTTCACGTTCTCGGCGATGGTGCGGCAGGCCGAGCAGGTGGCCCGGGCGTTGGCCGCCGGTCGGGCGCCGGTGCCGGCGCGTGCGTATCCTCGGCGGCACCTGTGGATGGACGCGGTGGCGCTGCGGGCCCTGGACACCGGGCGGGTCGGTGGTCCGGAGTTCTTCGACCGGTTGTTCGACCGTAATCCGGCGTCGCGGGTGTTGCGTTTCCTCGACGGCGACACCAGCGTGGCGGAGGAGGTGGCGGTGATGCGGTCGAGTCCGCTGCTGCCGATGACGGCCGCGGTGCTGGGTGACGCCGTAGGGCGGTTGCGTGGTCGGCTGCGCCGTCCCGGGTCAGCCGAGGCGCGCGGCGACGGTGTCGCGGATGCGCACCCGTAGGTGTTGCAGGGGGTCGCGTCATGGCGTAGCCGAGGCCCCAGGCTGTTTCCCGGCCGAAGACCTGCGCGGGGCCGGGTGGGACGCGGCGCGCAGCGGTCCGGTGAGATCAGCCGTACGCCGTCGACGTGGCCGAGTGGCGCCGCGTACGTGCGGGTGGCGGTGCCGCCGGTTTCCGGCCGGGGGTGGCCGGTAGGTTGCGGGCATGGTTGATGCGGTGGCCGGCGGGGTCGTGGAGATCTGGACCGACGGGGCGTGCAGCGGTAATCCGGGGCCGGGTGGTTGGGGTGTGGTGTTGCGGTACGGCGCCCACGAGCGGGACCTGTGCGGGGGAGAGGCGACGCCGACGACCAACAACCGGATGGAGCTGATGGCCGCGATCCGGGCGTTGGAGAGCCTGACCCGGCCGGTCACGGTGCGGCTGCACACCGACAGCACGTATGTGCGTAACGGCATCACCGGCTGGCTGGCCGGGTGGAAGCGCAACGGGTGGCTGACGGCGGCGAGGCAGCCGGTCAAGAACGCCGACCTGTGGCAGCGGTTGGAGGCGGCGTGCGCCCGGCACGAGGTGACCTGGCTGTGGGTGAAGGGACACAACGGACATCCGGAGAACGAGCGGGCCGATGCCCTGGCCAGCCGGGGCATGACCGAGGCGCGGGCGGGGGTGGCGGCCCGGCGGGGGTGACGTTGCGTCACGGCGTGGGCTTGTGCCGGCGCACCACGGCTGGGTAACGTGGCGGATTGATGGCGTTACCCTCAGTTGTCACGGGAGGTGTCCGCGTGACCGCGACCGCCGCTACCGACCTGCCGTTCTGGCCGGCGTCCACCCTCGACCGGGATCCGTTCGCGCTGCTCGACGACGAGCAGCGGCACCGCTTCGACGGGCCCGTCACCCGGGTCCGGTTGCCGACCGGCGTGCCCGCCTGGCTGGTCACCCGGCACGCCGACGTGCGCCAGCTGCTGCGCCACCCCGGGTTCAGCGCCGATCTGGAGCGTCCCGGCTTCCCGCTGCTGCGCCCGCTGCCCCCGCAGACGGAGCTGGACCGGCAGGGCGGCTTCATCCGGATGGACGGCGAGGAACATTCCCGGCTGCGCAGGATGCTCACCGGCGAATTCATGATCAAAAATGTGCGGCGGATCGAGCCGTTGATCCAGCAGACGGTCGACGCGGCGCTGGCCGATCTGGCCGCGGCCGGCCCGCCCGCAGACCTGGTCGAGACGTTCGCCCTGCCGGTGCCGTCCATCGTGATCTGCCACCTGCTCGGCGTCCCCTACGCCGACCACGACTTCTTCCAGACCCGCAGCCGCACGTTGCTCGACCGCACGACGTCGGCGGAGCTGCTCAGAGCCCACATGCAGGAGTTGCGTGACTTCCTGCGCGAGCTGATCGTCGCTCGGCACGGCGACACCGGCGGCGACGATCTGATCAGCCGGTTGGTGCGCGACCGGGTGGCCACCGGGCAGCTCACCGTCGACGAGCTGGTCGGCATGGCCCTGCTGCTGCTCGTCGCCGGCCACGAGACCACGGCCAACATGATCGGCCTGAGCACCCTGCTGCTGCTGCGGGAGCCGGCCCGCTTCGCGGCGCTGCGCGAGTCGCCGCACCGGGCGGCCGAGCTGGTCGAGGAGCTGCTGCGCTACCTCAGCGTGGTGCGTACGGGGCTGTCCCGGCTGGCCCTGGTCGACGCCGAGATCGGTGGCCAGGTCATCCGGGCGGGCGACGGCGTCATCGCGGTGCTGTCGCTGGCCAACCGTGACCCGGTGGCCTTCGACGACCCGGAGGCCTTCGACCCGTACCGGCAGGCGCACCAGCACCTCGCGTTCGGGTTCGGGGTGCACCAGTGCATCGGTCAGCCGCTGGCCCGCGCCGAGCTGCGCATCGCCCTGGTGGAGTTGGCCCGCCGCTTCCCGGCCCTGCGTATCGCGGTCGGGTCGCAGCAGTTGTCGACCCGCGACACGTCGGTCGTGTTCGGCCTCAACAGCCTGCCGGTGACCTGGTGAGTGAGGTGGGCGCGGTGCGGGTGGCGGTGGACCGGGGCAGCTGCTGCGGGTCCGGCAACTGCGTGGTCGCCGCGCCGGAGGTCTTCGACCAGGACGACGCCGACGGGCTGGTGCTGCTGCTGCGGCCCGAGGCGCCGCCGGAGGCGGCCGACGGGGTCCGCCGCGCCGTCGCGCTCTGCCCGGCGGGCGCCATCCACCTCACCTGAACCGTCCGCGCTCCGGTCGTGGGGTTCGCGGCCGCTTGCCGGCGGCCCGGACCCCACGACCGGGGGCGCCGCTGGTCAGGGTTCGCGGGAGGGGTCGGT
>NZ_JBHUVA010000069.1:0-35974 GCF_042670805.1 Micromonospora sp. NPDC057141
GGTCCTGGGTGGGACGGCGCGGCCGGCGGCAGGCGTGGCGGGTCAGTCCTCGGGTGTCTCCTCCTGGCCGACCCCGATGATGCCGACGATCCGCTCCAGGTCGTCGACCGTGGCGAACTCGATAGTGATCTTGCCCTTGCTCCGGCCGATGTCCACCTTCACCCTGGTGTCGAAACGGTCGGAGAGCCGGTCCGCGAGATCCGTGAGGGCCGGGGCATGCGCCGTGGTCCGCCGCTTCGCGGCCGGGGCCTTTTCCGGCCCGTCCGCCAGCGCGAGCGCGACGATCTCCTCGGTCGACCGGACGGAGATCCCCTCGGCAACAATGCGCGCGGCGAGCTGCTCCTGCGCCTGTGCCTCGTCCAGGCTCAGCAGCGCGCGGGCGTGGCCGGCGGAGAGCAGCCCGGCGGCGACGCGGCGCTGCACCTGGGCGGGCAGGTTCAGCAGCCGGATGGTATTGGATATCTGCGGGCGGCTCCGGCCGATCCGGCGGGCCAGCTCCTCGTGGGTCGCGCCGAACTCCTCCAGGAGTTGCTGGTACGCAGCGGCCTCCTCCAGCGGGTTGAGGTTGGCCCGGTGGATGTTCTCCAGCAGGGCGTCCCGGAGCATGGCGTCGTCCCGGGTGTCCCGGACGATGGCGGGAATGTTCTCCCGGCCGACCGCCTGCGCGGCCCGCCACCGGCGCTCGCCCATGACGAGTTCGTACTTGTCGCCGTCCAGTGCCCGCACCACGATCGGCTGGAGGAAGCCGACCTCCTGGATGGAGGTCTTCAGCTCTTCCAGGGCCTCCTCGTCGAAGATCTGGCGGGGCTGCTTCGGGTTGGGCACGATCGCGTCGACCGGGATCTCAGCGAACCGGGCACCGGGCACCGGGCTGAGTTGAGGCTCGGCGGGCTGCATGACCCCAGGGGTTTCGACCTCGATCGGTGCCACCGCCGGTCCCGGCCCCGGTGCCATCGCCGGGGCCGGGACGGGCGGCTCGCCGTCGTCGGGCATCGCCGTCGTCGTCTCGACGGGCTGGACCGGACCGGTGGGAATCAGCGCCCCGAGCCCTCGACCCAGACCACCCCGAGGACGGTTCTTCATACGACGCCTCCCAGCGACTCGTCCGCACTACGCATTCCGGCTCACCGGCTCCTTGACCCCACGCTCGGCGATCTCCTGGGCGGCCTCGAAGTAACTCGTCGCCCCCCGTGAACCGGGATCGTAGGTCATGACCGACTGGCCGTAGCTCGGTGCCTCGGAGACTCGAACGTTCCGGGGGATCACCGCCTGGAGAACCTTGTCGCCGAAGTGGTTCCGGACGTCCTGCTCCACCGCGTCGGCCAGTCGGGTACGCCGGTCGTACATGGTGAGCAGGATGGTGGAGACCTCAAGCCTGGGGTTGAGATGCTTGCGGACCAGGTTGATGTTGTTGATCAGCTGGTTCAGCCCCTCCAGCGCGTAATACTCGCACTGGATGGGGATGAGCACCTCCTGCGCGGCCACCAACGCGTTGACGGTGAGCAGACCGAGCGACGGCGGGCAGTCGATGAAGACGTAGTCGAAGTGGCCGGGGTAGGCGTCGATCGCCCGGGACAACCGCGACTCGCGGGCCACCACGGACACCAACTCGATCTCGGCACCCGCCAGGTCGATCGTGGCCGGCACGCACCAGAGATTGGGGATGCCCTCGACGCCCTGGGCCACCTCCTCCAGGGGGACGCTGTTGATCAGGCAGTCGTAGACGTCCGGTACGCCGGTGTGGTGCGGGACGTTCAGCCCCGTCGACGCGTTGCCCTGCGGGTCGAGGTCGACCACGAGAACCCGGTTGCCGTGCAGGGCGAGCGCCACCGCCAGGTTCACCGTGGTCGTGGTCTTCCCCACGCCGCCCTTCTGGTTGGCGACGCACATCACCCGGGTCCGCTCCGGGCGCGGCATGGTCACCTCGCCACTCGGATTAAGGATCTGCACGGCGCGCATAGCCTCCATAGCCAACGGTGGGTCATCCTCTTCGCGCGTCGGGGTTTCACGTGAAACGTACGCGGCATCCGCCGGTTCGGTGCCATAGGCCCCGGCCGGCGGAACCGGCGTGTCGACTGGAACGGCGGCCGTCGGGGCCGCGTCGGGCACCACGTGCGGTGCGGGTTGCTGGGGCAGGACGGCGGCGGGCCGGGGTGGTGGCGACTCGAAGCGGGCGGAAAGCCCCGCGTCGGGGCGGCCGGTCGCCGGGGCGCCGGAGCCGCCGTAGACCGCCCCGGGCCCCTCCGCCCGGGGACTGGCGGTGCCGCTGCCCATGCCGACGGCAGGGACGTCACGGCGGGAGGCCGGGCCGCCGCCGGTCGGGCGCACCGCCGCGCTGCGGGGATCACCGGGCCAGCCGTGCTCGTCGGTTTCACGTGAAACGGGGCCCGCTGCGGACTTCTCTCCGCGACCGTTCACCCGTGGATCGTCGTACCTGCCGTCGTCATGCACCTGTCATCCCTACCCGCTCCGGATGGTCGGCCCGCACCCCGTCGTCTTGGCCACGCTCGTTCGCATCACGGAGCCTACGGCCCGGCGGGAGCGGCCGGGACCCCCTCGGGGTCAGATGCCGCCCGCTCCACACTATCGACGCGCGGTCAGCCTACGGCGGACGGGCGCGGCCGGTCCACGCCGGGTTTCCCGCCCGCGCGTACCCGCATCCGTTTCAACGACCCGACCTGCGGCGGGAAGCCGGCGCGCTGGGAAGAAGTCGGGTCAGCGGCTCCGGCGGCGTCCGCCGCGCGAGCGCTTCGCCGCCGACTTGACGCGGGGCTGGTTCACCACCCGCTCACGCACGATCTCCACCATCGTCGCGGGCGGATCGATCACGCCGACCCCGCAGCGCTGCACGGTCGGCTCGCCCCCGCCCAGCTTCGCGACGGCCTCGGCGTGCTCCGCGATCTCGTCGGCCGCAGATGCGCCCTTCATCGCCACCAGCCTGCCGCCGCGCACGGTCAGCGGCAGGCACCAGGCGGCGAGGCGGTCGAGCGGCGCGACGGCGCGAGCGGTGACGATGTCTGCGCTGAAGGGGCCGGCCCCGGTGGAGCCGGTCGCCGCCTCCTCGGCCCGCCCCCGGAAGACCCGAACCGTCTTCGCCAGCCCCAACTCCTCGACCACCTCGACGAGGAACGCGGTGCGGCGGGCCAGTGGCTCGACCAGCGTGACCGTCAGGTCGGGACGCGCGATGGCCAACACCAGCCCGGGTAGGCCGGCACCCGAGCCGACGTCGATCACCGACGCGTCCTGCGGGATCCGTTCCGCCACCGCGGCGCAGTTGAGCAGGTGCCGGTCCCAGATCCGCGGTGCCTCCCGCGGCCCGATGAGGCCACGGACCACCCCGTCGGTGGCGAGCAGTTCCGCGTACGCGGCGGCGAGCTCCAGCCGGTCGCCGAAGAGGGCACGGGCGGCCTCCGCCAGCTCCGGCGGCAGTGTCGCGACGGCCGGATCCGGTGCCTCCCCGACCGGGCGGGTCGGCGCGTCCCCGGGGGCCGACGCCGTCACGCCGGACGGCGTTGCCTCGGCTCCGGGCGTACCGCTGGGCTTTTCGTCGGCCGGCCCTGGCCGGGCAGGCGACGGCCCGGGCGGCGTGCCACCCGGGCCGGACACGGCTGCAGCCGTGCTGTCGTCGTGGGTCACCCGATCAGTCCGCCGGCCGGACGACGATGCGGCGGTTCGGCTCGACGCCCTCGGACTCGCTCTCCACGCCGCTCATCGCGTTGACGACGTCGTGGACGCACTTACGCTCGAAGGCGGACATCGGCTCGAGACGCACCGGCTCCCCGTACTCCTTGACCTTCTCCACCGCGTTCTTGGCGACGGCGGCGAGCTCCTTGCGGCGGGTGGCGCGGTATCCGCCGACGTCGAGCAGCAGCCGGCTCGGCGTCCCGGTCTGCCGGAACACCGCCAGCCGGGCCAGCTCCTGGAGCGCCTCCAGGGTGGCCCCGCGCTGCCCGACCAGGTTCTGCAGCCGACCACCGACCACCTCGACCATCGGACGCCCACCGGACACCAGCTCGTCGATGTCCCCGTCGTAGTCGAGGATGTCGAGCAGCCCCTCGACGTAGTCGGCCGCGATCTCGCTCTGCCGGAACAGCTCACTCTCGGCCGGCACCTTCTTCTCCCGGGGAGCGGCCCCGGTTTCGGCCTCCTCCTCCTCGATGTCGTCGGTGGCCTCGATCGGCGTGCTCTCCTCGTCCACTGACTGGTCAGCGCTGGGGATGCTGGTCTCGGTCACGGTCTCATCTCCGTACTCGCTCGGCCGGACCGTCGGGTCCGCTGGTTCCCCGGGGCCGGCGGGAGATCGCCGGTGCCCACGGGCACGTCTGTACGGGCGGCTGTCGCCCGCGACCGCGCTGCGCGCGGCGGGTCCGGCCCGGCGCTGCCTCACGGGCGGCGGCCAGGGCCCGGTCCCGTCCGCGCCGGACGGGCCGGCGCGGACGGGGAGGCGTCAGCCCTGGCGCTTGGCCGGGCCGCTCTTCTTCGGGTTGACCGGCTTGGCGCCCGGCTTCGGGCCGGCGACCTTCGGCGCTGCCGGGGACTGCTTGACCGGGGCGGGGGCGGCCTTGCGGCCGAACAGTCCGGCGGTCCTGGCCGGCTGGACCGGGCTGTTGGACTTGACGCCGGTGCGGCCCGGGGTGGGCGGCGGCGGGTACTTGCGCAGCACCCACTGCTGCTGGCCGAGGGTGAAGAGGTTGTTCGTGACCCAGTAGATGATCACACCGATCGGGAAGATCGCGCCCGAGACGAGCAGCGACAGCGGGATGCCGTAGAGCATCAGGCGCTGCACCATCTTCTGCTGCGGGTCCTCCGCCCAGCCGGTCTTGAGGATCATCTGGCGGCTGGTGAGGTAGGTGGTGCCCATCATCACCAGGACCAGGATGCCGGCGATCACCTTCACGGTGGTGCCGTTGGCCCCGAGGCGGGCCAGCTCGTCGGCGGTCGAGCCGAACTTGCCGGCGATCGGGGCGGTGAAGAGCTTGGCGCTGGAGGCGCTGTCGAACTGCTCGACCGTCCAACCGTAGAGAGTCTTGTTGATCTTGGCCGGATCGAGGCGACGCAGTACGTGGAAGAGGCCGAGGAAGACCGGGATCTGGAGGAACATCGGAAGGCAGCCCATGAGCGGGTTGGCCTTTTCCTTCCGGTAGAGCTCCATCATCTCCTTCTGGAGCGTCTCCCGGTCACCCTTGTGCTTCTCCTGGAGCTCCTTCACCTTGGGCTGGAGCGCCTGCATGGCCCGCTGGGACTTGATCTGCTTGACGAAGACCGGGAACAGGATCACCCGGACGGTGACCACCAGGAAGACGATGGCCAGGATCCAGGCCCAGTTCGTCCCGATCACCGCGTCGACCGGCACTCCGATGGCGTCCCAGGCCGAGTGCCAGGTCAGCAGGATCCACGAGATCGCGTAGTAGATCCAGTCCAGACTGAACAATTCTCAGGCTCCAGTCACTTCGGCACGGCGGCGACCGCCCGGCTCGGGCACCGGGTCGTGTCCACCAGGGTGAAAGGGGTGGCAGCGCAACAACCGTCGGACCGTCAGACCGACCCCCCGAATCGCCCCGTGCCGGGCCACGGCCTCAAGGGCGTACGCACTGCACGACGGGTAGAACCGACAGCGGGCCGGCAGCGCCGGGCTTATCCAACGACGGTACGCGATGATGGGGCCGGTCAGCACCCGGGCACCCAAGCTCGTCGGCCGCGACGCCGTGGAATCGCTGCTCATCGGGGCCGCCGCCCCCGGGGGGTGCGGGCTGCGGCGATCGCCGCGTCGAGGTCGGCCCCGAGCCGGGCACACGACGCCTCGGCCGCGGCCGGGAGGGCCCGTACGACCAGGGTGCTGCCCTCGGGCAGGGCCGCGAGCCGCTCGCGGACCAGGTGCCGCAGCCGACGGCGGACCGTGTTACGGACGACGGCCGGGCCGACGGCCTTCGACACGACGAAGCCGGCGCGGGTCGCTGCGGAGGTGTCCTCCGCACCGGTGGTCCGCGCCGGCTTCGGCGAGGCGTCCGTCGGTGTCCCCGGTGTGCCGGGCAGGTTCAGGTGGACCACGACCACGCCACGACCAGCCCGGCGACCAGCCCGGACCGCTGCGGCGAAGTCACTGCTGCGCCGCAGTCGTTGCGCGGCCGCCAGCACGACTGCCCACGTCCCCCGGACCGGCCTCGGTCGGCCTCAGGCCGACAGGCGGGTGCGGCCCTTGGAACGACGGGTCGAGATGATGGCGCGGCCGGCCCGGGTGCGCATGCGCAGCCGGAAGCCGTGGGTCTTCGCGCGCCGGCGGTTGTTCGGCTGGTAGGTGCGCTTGCTCACGTCAGGCTCTCCGTTTTCGTACGCCCCGGGGGCGGGACCGCCGGGGTCGTGTGGTGGTCCAGGCCACCTCGGCGGTGGCCCCCGATCGGTGCTGCCCGGCGGCGCGGGACCTCGACGATGCGGGGAAGGCGACCGCGGACAGCAAGCACGCACCACCCTAGCAGAGGGCGGCAGAGCAGCCGTTCCAGGCTACGCAGAGGGGCAATGAGCGTCAAACACCCCGCCACGGCCCCCGCAGGCCCCTGACCACGGCCGAAGCGCTGCTTTTCACTGATGTCGCCAAGGGCGCCGCCGCGCCGACGGTTGATGGCCCCACCCTCACGCTGTTAGCGTGCGCGTTTGCGGTCGGCGTCGTCGCCCCGTTCCCGTCGTCGGGCGAGACGGTCTTCGTCGAGCAGGACCGGACTCGGGCAAGACCCGACCAGGCAGTGAATCGTTCGGCACGGTGAAACCCGCTTCAGCGCCCGTCCAGACAGGGGGCAGGTCCCACCCGCCTCGGGCGGGGGGCCACAATCGGTCAGTACACACAGGCTGTGGATAACTTGTGGATAACGGCCGGTGAGTCGTCCGACTGGACCACAGCGGCGGTCGGGAGCAGAAGCGAGGGGGGTGGCACGACGGTGGCCGGTACGACCGACCTAGCCGCGGTGTGGACGGCGACCACGGACGAACTCGCCGACGAGATCATCTCCGCGCAGCAACGCGCGTACCTGCGACTCACCCGGCTCCGCGCAATCGTCGAGGACACCGCCCTGCTCTCCGTTCCGGACGCCTTCACCCGCGATGTGATCGAGTCCCGGCTGCGACCGGCCATCACCGAGGCCCTGACCCGGCGACTGGGCCGCCCGATCCAGGTGGCGGTGACCGTCCGACTCGCCGAGGACCCCTCGGGCCGCCCCGCCGGCACGGTCTACCGCAGCGCCCCGGACACCGACCCGGGAGAACAGCCCGCCCTCGACGGGGCCGTCGGCTTCGACGCCCCACCGGTGTTCGACCCCCGCGGGTACGACGAGCCCGGCGCGAGCCGGCACGAGCCCGCGCACGGGATGCCCGGCTTTCCCGCCCCGGCCCACCCGGGTCGCGACGAGCCGGGCGACGCCGACCAGGCGTGGTCACCCCACCCGGGCCAGGACGACACCGCCGGGCATCCCGAGCGCGGGTCGGCCGAGCCGGGACAGCCGGGACAGCCGGGGCCCGCGTCCCGGCCGACGACGGCCGACGACGGGCACCGACCGGGGCTCGTCCCGGCCGCCCGGGACGCCCAGGAGCCCCTGTTCGGCGACGCCTTCGCCGAACCGCTGCTGCCGGGTGCCGACCGGCGCGGCTTCGAGGAGCGGCCCCGGGTCGACGTCGCCGGCGCGGCCCGGCCCTACGAGGCCCGATACTCGGCCGGCGCCGTGCCGTCCCCTCAGCGGTTGCCGCGCGACGGCGGCACGGACAGCGGACCGGGGCGCAGTGGCATGGATCACCGTCCGGGCGGCCGGGACGACCGGCGGCTCCCCGGCGGCGCGGAGACCGGGGGGAACCGGCTCAACCCGAAGTACATGTTCGAGACGTTCGTCATCGGCTCGTCCAACCGGTTCGCGCACGCCGCGTCCGTCGCGGTCGCCGAGTCGCCGGCGAAGGCGTACAACCCGCTGTTCATCTACGGCAGCTCCGGGCTGGGCAAGACCCACCTGCTGCACGCCATCGGCCACTACGCCACGACACTGGGCAACGCCCGCTCGGTCCGGTACGTCTCGACCGAGGAGTTCACCAACGACTTCATCAACTCGGTGCGCGACGACAAGACGAGCGCGTTCCAGCGCCGCTACCGCGACGTCGACATCCTGCTGATCGACGACATCCAGTTCCTGGAGAACCGCGAGCGGACCCAGGAGGAGTTCTTCCACACCTTCAACACGCTGCACAACGCCAACAAGCAGATCGTCGTCACCTCCGACCGGTCGCCGAAGCAACTCGCGACGTTGGAGGACCGGCTGCGCACCCGGTTCGAGTGGGGGCTGCTCGCCGACATCCAGCCGCCCGACCTGGAGACCAGGATCGCGATCCTGCAGAAGAAGGCGGCCCAGGAGCGGCTCTACGCGCCGCCGGACGTGCTGGAGTTCATCGCGTCCCGGGTGTCGAACTCGATCCGGGAACTGGAGGGGGCGCTGATCCGGGTCACCGCGTTCGCCAGCCTCACCCGGTCGACCGTCGAGCTGTCGCTGGCCGAGGAGGTGCTGCGGGACTTCATCCCCGACGGTGCCGGCCCCGAGATCACCGCCGACCAGATCATGGTCTCCACCGCCGACTACTTCGGGGTCAGCCTGGAGGATCTGCGCGGGCACTCCCGTTCCCGGGTGCTGGTCAACGCGCGCCAGGTCGCCATGTACCTGTGCCGGGAGCTGACCGACCTGTCGCTGCCCCGGATCGGGCAGGCGTTCGGCGGTCGGGACCACACGACCGTCATGCACGCCGACCGGAAGATCCGCCAGCAGATGGCGGAGCGCCGCTCGCTCTACAACCAGATCGCCGAGCTGACCAACCGGATCAAGCAGACCACCTGACCCGTACGCCACCCACGCCCACGCCCGCAGGCACGGCGACCGACGCCCGGCCGACCACGGCCGGGCGTTTTCGCGTCCGGGGGGCGGCGGACCCCGTCTCCGGCCACCGAGCCGGAGGTGACGCCGGTCACCTCCAAGCCCCGGATCCGTTCTCCACAGGGCGTGCCAGGACGCTTCGCGTTGACCCTCGACCCGGTGGAGGCCCCAGGATCGGGTCGTGCTCGTCCACAGTTTCCACATCCTGTCCACATGCGGTTGTCCACAGATGGTGGATAACTACGTTCCGTCCGACCTCGGTTACCCACAGGCTGTGGAAAAACCCTGGAGACGAACCTGTGGACGCCTGTGGACACCTGTGGACGATGCCTCCCGTCGCCCACAGGCGGGAGGCCACCTGTGGGCTTCCTGTTGAAGGTTCTGGGGATAACCACACGAAGACCGGCGCGGCGCGTCCACAGGACTGGGGAGAAAGTCTGTGGATAACCGGTGGATAACCGGTGGACGGCGGTGGACAACCCGGTGGATCGGAGAGCCTGTGGACGACCGGCCCGGTTTTACCCCGGGTTCTCCACAGGATAACCACCGGTGGATAACGTGTCTGAGCTGCGCAGACGCGGGTTTTCCACAGTTTCCACAGGTGCTACGAAGACGACGAGTTTGTTCTTCTAAGAGAACAAAAACCAATCATCACCGTTGGACTTCCTGTGGATGGGGTCGGAACGGCCGGAGACAGTCGCTCCGGCACCGGCCCGATCCACGGGGTCGGGCGCACAGCCGATGCCCCCGCGCCCTAAGGTGCGATGGGAACCCGCACAGCCGGGCGGGACGGTGGGCAGCGGTCGGCATGAGAGAGTTGTCGCTGACGTCGACGCGGAGGCATTGATGAAGTTCCGAGTAGAGCGCGACGCGCTCGCCGAGGCCGTGGCGTGGACCGCGAAGAGCCTGCCCAACCGGCCGTCCGTGCCGGTGCTGGCCGGGGTGATGCTCCGGGTGACCGACGGCAACCTGCAGGTCTCCGGCTTCGACTACGAGGTCTCCAGCCAGGTGACCGTCGAGGTGCAGGGCGACGCCGACGGGGCCGCCCTGGTCTCCGGCCGGCTGCTCGCCGAGATCACCAAGGCGCTCCCCGCGAAGCCGGTGGACATCGCCGCGGTCGGCGCGCACCTGGAGCTGGTCTGCAGCAGCGCGCGGTTCACCCTGCCCACCATGCCGGTGGAGGACTACCCCGCCCTGCCCGAGATGCCGGAAAGCACCGGCACGGTCGACGCCGCCGCGTTCGCCGCCGCCGTTGCCCAGGTCGCCGTGGCCGCCGGCCGGGACGAGACGCTGCCGATGATGACCGGCGTCCGCATCGAGCTCACCGGCGGCAACCTGGCCATGCTCGCCACCGACCGCTACCGGCTCGCCCTGCGCGAGATGGAGTGGCACCCGGACGACCCCGAGGTGAGCATCAACGCCCTGGTGCCGGCGCGCACCCTGCACGACACCGCCAAGGCCCTCGGCCCGCTCGGCGGTCACGTGACGATGGCGCTCTCCCAGGGCGCCGCCGGCGAGGGCATGATCGGTTTCTCCGGCGGCACCCGGCGCACCACCAGCCGGCTGCTCGACGGTGCCAACTACCCGCCGGTGCGCTCGCTCTTCCCCGCCAGCCACAACGCCGAGGCCCGTCTCGCCGTGAGCACCCTCATCGAGGTCGTGAAGCGCGTGGCGCTGGTCGCCGAGCGCACCACCCCCGTGCTGCTCAGTTTCAGCTCCGACGGCCTCGTCGTGGAGGCGGGCGGCACCGAGGAGGCGCGGGCCAGCGAGGCGATGGAGGCCACCTTCACCGGCGACCCGCTGACCATCGGCTTCAACCCGCAGTACCTCATCGACGGTCTGACCAACCTGGGCGCCCAGTTCGCGCAGCTGGCGTTCGTCGACGCCTTCAAGCCGGCGGTGATTTCCCCCGCAGGCGAGGATGGCGAGGTCATCCCTGGGTACCGGTACCTCATCATGCCGATCCGCGTCTCCCGCTGATCGCGCACACCCGACCCGGACGCAGCGGAGGTAGGAACACATGCAGCTCGGCCTCGTAGGACTCGGCCGCATGGGCGGCAACATGCGCGAGCGGTTGCGCGCCGCCGGTCACGAGGTGGTCGGCTACGACCGCAACGCCGACCGCAGCGACGTCGCGAGCCTGGCCGAGCTGGCCGAGAAGCTCGACGCCCCCCGGGCCATCTGGGTGATGGTTCCGGCCGGCGTCACCGACGCCACCATCGACGCCCTCGCCGAGCACCTCGGCGAGGGCGACATCCTCATCGACGGCGGCAACTCCCGGTTCAGCGACGACGCCCCCCGGGCCGAGCGGCTCGCCGCACGCGGCATCGGATACCTCGACGCCGGCGTCTCCGGCGGCGTCTGGGGCAAGGAGAACGGGTACGCCCTGATGGTCGGCGGCGCGCAGGAACACGTCGTCCGGCTGATGCCGATCTTCGAGGCGCTCAAGCCGGCCGGCGAGTTCGGCTTCGTGCACGCCGGCCCGGTCGGCGCCGGCCACTACACCAAGATGGTGCACAACGGCATCGAGTACGGCCTCATGCACGCCTACGCCGAGGGCTACGAGCTGCTGACCAAATCCGAGCTGGTCACCAACGTGCCGGGCGTGTTCAAGTCCTGGCGCGAGGGCACCGTCGTCCAGTCCTGGCTGCTCGACCTGCTCGACCGGGCCCTCGACGAGGACCCGGACCTGTCCGACCTGAGCGGCTACACGGAAGACACCGGCGAGGGCCGGTGGACGGTCGACGAGGCCATCCGCCTGGCCGTGCCGCTGAACGTCATCGCCGCCTCGCTGTTCGCCCGGTTCACCTCCCGGCAGGAAGACTCGCCTGCCATGAAGGCCGTCGCCGCCCTGCGCCAGCAGTTCGGCGGCCACTCCGTCCACAAGCGCTGAGCCGCGTCCACCGCCCGTGTACGTCCGCCGGCTCGAACTGGTCGACTTCCGCTCCTACGAGCGGGTCGCCGTCGACCTCGAACCCGGCCCCAACGTGCTGGTCGGCGCCAACGGCACCGGCAAGACCAACCTCGTCGAGGCGCTCGGCTACGTGGCGACGCTGGGCTCGCACCGGGTCGCCACGGACGCCCCGCTGGTGCGGCTGGGCACCACCTCGGCCGTGATCCGCTGCGCGGTGGTGCACGACGGCCGGGAACTGCTGGTCGAGCTGGAGATCGTCCCCGGCAAGGCCAACCGGGCCCGGCTGGGCCGCTCACCGGCCCGGCGGGCCCGCGACGTCCTCGGCGCGCTGCGCCTGGTGCTGTTCGCCCCGGAGGACCTGGAGCTCGTCCGCGGCGATCCGGCGGAACGCCGCCGCTACCTCGACGACCTGCTGGTCAACCGCCAACCCCGGTACGCCGGGGTGCGCGCCGACTACGAACGGGTCATCAAGCAGCGCAACGCCCTGCTGCGCACCGCGTACCTGGCCCGCAAGACCGGCGGGACGCGCGGCGGTGACCTGTCCACCCTCGCCGTCTGGGACACCCACCTGGCCCGGCACGGGGCCGAACTGCTCGCCGGTCGGCTGGAGCTCGTCGCCGCGCTCGGCCCGCACGTCACCAAGGCGTACGACGCGGTCGCCGCCGGCAAGGGCGCGGCAGGGATCGCGTACCGGCCGTCGTTGGAGCTGACCGACCCGACGGCGGACCGGGCCGCGCTGGCCGAGGCGCTGCTCGCGGCGCTGGCCGAGTCCCGGTCCGCCGAGGTCGAACGCGGCACCACGCTGGTCGGCCCGCACCGCGACGACCTGGCCCTCACCCTCGGCCCGCTGCCCGCCAAGGGGTACGCCAGCCACGGCGAGTCCTGGTCGTTCGCCCTGGCCCTGCGGCTCGCCGGGTACGACCTGCTCCGCTCCGACGGCATCGAGCCCGTGCTGGTGCTCGACGACGTCTTCGCCGAGCTCGACGCGGGCCGCCGGGAGCGGCTGGCGGGCCTGGTCGGCGGGGCGAGCCAGCTGCTGGTGACCTGCGCCGTGGACGACGACGTGCCGGCCGGCCTGCGCGGCGTCCGCTATCAGGTCGGCGAGGGGGAGGTGCGGCGTGCCGGATGAGCAGGAGCTGCCGCCGGCCCGGCTCGGGCCGCGTACCCCCGCAGTGGGGTCGGGGTCGGGCGGCCCGGCCGCCGAGAGCAGCGGCAAGGGCGGTGGCGGGGGCAACGGCGACGCGCCCGCCGGGGCGGCGGGGCCGGAGCTGGCCCGGGCGGTGCTGGACGCCGCGCGGTCCCGGCGGGAGGCGGCGGCCAAGACCCGCCGCCGCAGCGTCGTCTCCGGCGACGGCGAGGGCGGCCGGCGGCTGCGCGGCTACTCCGGGCCCGGGCCGGACCCCCGCGACCCGCAGCCGCTGGGCGTCGTGCTGGGCCGACTGATGAAGGCGCGCGGCTGGGAGCAGCCGGCCGCCGAGGCGACGGTCTTCGGGGCGTGGGAGCGGGTCGTCGGCTCCGAGGTCGCCCAGAACAGCCGCCCGGTGAAGCTGGAGAACGGCGAGCTGACCGTCGAGGCCCGGTCCACCGCGTGGGCGACGCAGCTGCGGCTGCTCGCCGCCTCCCTGCTCCGCCAGATCGCCAGCGAGGTGGGCCACAACGTGGTGCGCAAGCTGCACATCCACGGCCCGGCCGCGCCGTCCTGGTCCCGGGGGCCGCGCCGCGTCCGGGGCAGGGGCCCTCGCGACACGTACGGCTGACCCCCGCTGCCCGGGCCGGGTCAGGCGTCGGCGTAGACGGCGAAGCCCCGGTCGGCGCAGCGGCGGTAGAAGGCCGCCAGCACGCCCAGCTCGGCACAGGTGAAGTCCCACTGCGGTGGGTCGCCGTTCTCGTCGCGCAGCGCGTCCAGGCGCGTGCCGAGCCAGCGCAGCTGCTGCTCGGCGAGACGGCCGTCGGCGAGCAGCCCACGCAGCACGGTGCTGACCGAGTCGAAGGTGACGGTCTCCCCGTGTGGGCGGTGCCCGGCCACGAAGCGCTCCATCCCGCCGGCGATCCAGGCACAGCCGTCCGGGTCGATCACCGGGTCTTCGTCCTCGGCCGCGTTCTCCGTGGCGTAGAGCACATTCTCCAGCCCGAGCAGCAGGTCGACCAACTCCGTGTACGCGGTCGCCCGGACCGTACCGGTCTTGGCGACGTGTTCGGCGAGGGCCGCCGTCGGCGCGGAGATCCGCGGCACGTCGACGATCTCGCCGAAGTCGACGAACTCGGCCGGTGCGACCGGATCGTAGAAGCGGCCGGTCCGCGGCCAGTGCACCGCGACGTTGTCCAGCCCCATCTGGCGTCACCCCTTGAGAGCACGTGTCGAAGCGTTCGGGTCGATCGTCCGGTTCCGACCGGAAAAGATCAAGACCGGCCACGCTGGGCGCCGCAAACCTACGCCCACCGCCCGTCCCGTCGCGACCCCGACCCCCCGTGTCCCGGCGGCGACGCCGTCACCCGATCCGGGGCTCGCCCGTAGGGGGAGTCGTGGGTGGCGCGGTTCGGCCGGCTACGGAGTTCTCAGCCGCCGCGAAGGGGTGCCGAGTGGCGGTTCTGTCGTCTGCGCACAGTAAGATTGAGGGCGAGACGAAGACCCGACACGGTGCGACGGACACGGGCCCCACCGGCCCGAGATCATTGTCCCACGTCGGGTCGAGCCGATCGCGATCCGCGGGCATCCGCGGCGACCGGCGCTCCGGCCCGTGCCCCGGTTCACGCCCGGTGCCGGTCCGCGCGCCGACGTCGCGTCCTGTCCGCCGAACCCGCGCCCGACTCGCCGCTTGCGGCGCTGGCGGCGCGAGAAAGTGGCCGAGGGTGGCAGCGCAGGACAAGCAGGAGTACGGCGCCGAGTCGATCACCGTCCTCGAAGGGCTGGAGGCGGTCCGCAAGCGGCCGGGCATGTACATCGGGTCGACCGGCGAGCGCGGTCTGCACCACCTGGTGTGGGAGGTCGTCGACAACGCGGTCGACGAGGCACTTGCCGGCTACTGCGACACCATCGACGTGGTGCTGCTGGCCGACGGCGGGGTCCGGGTCACCGACAACGGGCGTGGCTTCCCGGTCGATCTGCACCCCAAGTTGAAGAAGCCCGGCGTCGAGGTCGCGCTCACGGTGCTGCACGCCGGCGGCAAGTTCGACGGCAAGGCGTACGCGGTGTCCGGCGGTCTGCACGGCGTCGGTGTCTCCGTCGTCAACGCCCTCTCCACGAAGATGGCGGTGGAGATCCACAAGTCCGGCTTCGTCTGGCGGCAGCAGTACGCCAACTCCAAGCCGTCGTCGCTGGAGAAGGGCGAGACCACCGACCGCACCGGCTCGGCCGTCTCCTTCTGGCCCGACGCCGACGTCTTCGAGACCGTCGACTTCGACTTCCAGACCATCTACCGCCGCCTCCAGGAGATGGCCTTCCTCAACCGGGGCCTCGCCATCCACCTGCTCGACGAGCGGGTCGGCGAGGGCGAGGAGGGCAAGACCCGCGAGGTCACCTTCTGCTACCAGGGCGGCATCGCCGACTTCGTCCGGCACCTCAACGCCTCGAAGACCCCGATCCACAAGACGGTGGTCGAGTTCGGCGCCGAGGAGGAGGGCATGTCGGTCGAGATCGCCATGCAGTGGAACGAGTCGTACGGCGAGTCGGTCTACACCTTCGCCAACACGATCAACACCCACGAGGGCGGCACCCACGAGGAGGGCTTCCGGTCGGCGCTGACCAGCGTGGTGAACCGCTACGGCGCGGAGAAGAAGCTGCTCAAGGGCGACGAGAAGCTCTCCGGGGAGGACATCCGCGAGGGCCTCGCCGCGATCATCTCGGTCAAGCTGGCCAACCCGCAGTTCGAGGGCCAGACCAAGACCAAGCTCGGCAACACCCCGGTGAAGAGCTTCGTGCAGCGGGTCTGCAACGAGTGGCTGGTCGACTGGTTCGACCGGAACCCCGCCGAGGTGAAGATCATTATCACCAAGGCGTCCCAGGCCGCCCGCGCCCGGATCGCCGCCCAGCAGGCGCGCAAGCTGGCCCGCCGTAAGTCGCTGCTGGAGTCCGGCTCGATGCCGGGCAAGCTCGCCGACTGCCAGTCCACCGACCCGCGTGAGTCCGAGGTCTTCATCGTCGAGGGCGACTCGGCCGGCGGCTCGGCCAAGCAGGGCCGCGACCCGCGTACCCAGGCGATCCTGCCGATCCGCGGCAAGATCCTCAACGTGGAGAAGGCCCGGATCGACCGGGTGCTGAAGAACAACGAGGTCCAGGCGCTGATCACCGCGCTGGGCACCGGCATCCACGACGACTTCGACATGGAGAAGCTGCGCTACCACAAGGTGGTGCTGATGGCCGACGCCGACGTCGACGGCCAGCACATCCAGACGCTGCTGCTCACCCTGCTGTTCCGCTTCATGCGGCCCCTGGTCGAGCTGGGCCACGTCTACCTGGCCGCCCCGCCGCTCTACAAGATCAAGTGGAACAAGAAGGGCGACGACGCGCAGTACGCGTACTCCGACCGGGAACGCGACGGGCTGATCGCGCTGCGCCAGCAGAAGAAGCCCAACGCCAAGCCGGACGACATCCAGCGGTTCAAGGGCCTCGGCGAGATGAACTATCCCGAGCTCTGGGAGACCACGATGAACCCGGCGACCCGCACCCTGCGCCAGGTGACTCTCGACGACGCCGCCACCGCAGACGAGTTGTTCAGCGTGCTGATGGGTGAGGACGTCGAGGCTCGCCGCTCGTTCATCCAGCGCAACGCGAAGGACGTCCGTTTCCTGGACATCTGACGGAGCCGGCGGGCCCGCCCGGTCCTTCACCCGGCGGCCCGCCGATCCACAGAGTTATCCACAGTGTGGCCGGTTTCCACAGCGGTTATCCACAGCACGAAACCGACTCTGATTCTGATAAGGGTTAACAGTGACCGATACCCCCGAGTCCACCCCGAGCGAGCCCGAGGTCCCCGAGACCCCCGCCGCCGCAGTCGTGGCGCACGACCGGATCGAGCCGGTCGGGCTCGAGGTGGAGATGCAGCGCTCCTACCTCGACTACGCCATGAGCGTCATCGTCGGGCGGGCACTGCCGGACGTCCGGGACGGGCTCAAGCCGGTCCACCGCAAGATCCTCTACGCCATGTTCGACTCCGGCTACCGGCCGGACCGGGGCTACGTGAAGTGCTCCCGGGTCGTCGGCGACGTGATGGGTCAGTTCCACCCGCACGGCGACTCGGCGATCTACGACGCGCTGGTCCGGATGGCGCAGCCCTGGTCGCTGCGGTACCCGCTGGTCGACGGCAACGGCAACTTCGGTTCGCCCGGAAACGATCCGGCTGCGGCAATGCGTTACTGTTTGACAGCAAATGTCCGTATTCGTACCGCTGACGGCGCGATCCGGATCGGCGACCTCGTCCCGGACGCCGCGCCGAGCAGCGAGACCGACGTCGAACTGAAGGTCCGCGACCGCAACGGCGACCTGGTGCGAGCCAGCAAGTTCTTCCACTCCGGCGAGCACCCGACGCTGCGGCTGCGCACCCGCGAGGGGTACGAGCTGACAGGCACCCACAACCACCCGGTGCTCTGCCTGGTGGACGTGGCCGGGGTGCCGACCCTGCTGTGGAAGCTGCTCGCCGAGATCGGCCCGGGCGACCGGGTGGTGATTCAGCGGACGGTGCCGGAGGAGATCGGCTACCCGATGCTGGAGCACGTCGAGGCGGCCGTCCTCGCCGGGGCGTTCGTCAGCGAGGGCAGGGTGTCCGAGGGGCGGGCCGGCTTCAACAACACCGACCGGGAGTTCTTCGTCCGGGTCCTCGCGGCCTACGACCTCGCCGTCGGCGGCCCGCGCTACGTCAGCCAGCGCACCGTCGCCTCCGGCAGCCTGCTGCACGAGATCGACGTCCAGGATCTCTCCGTGTTGCGGGGGAGCATCCTCGGCGAGCTGGTCGGGGCGCGGAGTGCCGCGAAGTTCGTGCCGGAGTTCGTCTGGCAGGGGCCGGCCGCGATCAAGCGGGCCTTCCTCCAGGCGCTCTTCGAGGGTGACGGCTCCTCGTCGCTGCTGCCGCGCAACACCATCCAGATCTCGTACTCGACCCGCAGTGAGCGGCTGGCCCGCGAGGTGCAGCAGCTCCTGCTGGAGTTCGGCGTCATCAGCAGGCAGTGCCGGTACGACAGCGGTGAGATCAAGGTCGTGGTGACCAACCGCCGTGACGCCCGGATCTTCGCCCAGCAGGTCGGTTTCCTCGGCCGCAAGCAGGCCAAGCTGGAGTCGGAGCTGGCGGCCGTGCCGGTCAGCAGCCCGGCGCTCTCCGGCGACCACGTGCCGATGGTCGGCGACTTCATCCGCGAACACGGTGCCACCCGGTGGACCGAGCGGGACTGGCTGCGCCGGCACAACGTGGACCGGATCGAGCGCTGGGAGCGGGACCGCGACGAGATCGCGGCCCGGATCACCGAGCGCGAGGTGCTCGACGTGGTCGAGCCGCTGGTCGACGGTCGGTTCTACTACGCCGAGGTGGCCAGCGTCACGGACGCCGGGGTGCAGCCGGTCTACAGCATCCGGGTGGACACCGACGACCACTCGTTCGTCTCCGACGGCTTCGTCAGCCACAACACGGAGTGCAAGCTCGACCCGCTGGCGATGGAGATGCTGCGGGACATCGACGAGGACACCGTCGACCTGCAGGACAACTACGACGGCCGGGCCAAGGAGCCCACCATCCTGCCGTCGCGGATCCCGAACCTGCTGATCAACGGCTCCGAGGGCATCGCGGTCGGCATGGCCACCAAGATCCCGCCGCACAACCTGCGGGAGATCGGCGCGGCGGTGCAGTGGTGCCTGGAGAACCCGGACGTCGACGAGGCGACGACCCTCGACGCGCTCATCGAGATCGTCAAGGGCCCGGACTTCCCCACCCACGGCCTGATCGTGGGCACCCAGGCGATCCAGGACGCGTACCGGACGGGTCGTGGGTCGATCCGGATGCGGGCCGTGGTGGAGGTCGAGGAGGACAAGCGGGGCCGGCCCTGCCTGGTGGTCAGCGAGCTGCCGTACCAGGTGAACCCGGACAACCTGGCCGAGCGGATCGCCGAGCTGATCAAGGAGGGCAAGCTCGCCGGCATCGCCGACATCCGGGACGAGTCCTCCGGGCGTACGGGCATGCGGATCGTGCTCGTGCTCAAGCGCGACGCGGTCGCCAAGGTGGTGCTGAACAACCTCTACAAGCACACCCAGTTGCAGGAGACGTTCGGCGCCAACATGCTGGCGCTGGTCGACGGCGTGCCGCGCACGCTGAACCTGGCCCAGTTCCTGCGCTACTACGTCGAGCACCAGATCGAGGTGATCCGGCGACGGACGGCGTTCCGGCTGCGCAAGGCCGAGGAGCGGGCGCACATCCTGCGCGGTCTGTCGAAGGCGTTGGACGCCCTGGACGAGGTGATCGCCCTGATCCGGCGCTCGCCGACGGTGGAGGACGCCCGGCAGGGCCTGATCCGGCTGCTGGAGATCGACGAGATCCAGGCGACGGCGATCCTGGACATGCAGCTGCGCCGGCTGGCGGCCCTGGAGCGGCAGCGGATCCTCGACGACCTGGCCAAGCTGGAGTTGGAGATCGCCGATCTGAAGGACATCCTGGCCAAGCCGGAGCGGCAGCGGCGGATCGTCTCGGAGGAGCTGGGCGAGATCGTCGCGAAGTGGGGCGACGAGCGGCGTACGAAGATCGTGCCGTTCGACGGTGAGGTCTCGATGGAGGACCTGATCGCCCGCGAGGACGTGGTGGTCACGATCACCCGGACCGGGTACGCGAAGCGGACGAAGGTCGACCTGTACCGCTCGCAGCGGCGCGGCGGAAAGGGCGTCAGCGGGGCCACGCTGCGGCAGGACGACATCGTCAGCCACTTCTTCGTGTGCTCGACGCACGACTGGATGCTGTTCTTCACGAACAAGGGCCGGGTGTACCGGGCCAAGGCGTACGAGCTTCCGGAAGCCAGTAGGGTAGCCAAGGGCCAACACGTGGCCAATCTGCTCGCGTTCCAAGCGGATGAGCAGATCGCGCAGATCATCGAAATCCCGAACTACCAGGTGGCCCCCTACCTGGTACTGGCCACGAAGAACGGCCTGGTGAAGAAGACGCGGCTCGAGGAGTTCGACTCCAACCGTTCCGGCGGAGTCATCGCGATCAACCTGCGCGATGAGGACGAGTTGGTCGGTGCTGCCCTCGTCGCGCCGTCCGACGATCTGCTGCTGGTGTCGAAGAACGCGCAGGCGATCCGCTTCAACGCCACGGATGAGGCGCTGCGGCCGATGGGCCGGGCCACGTCGGGTGTGATCGGCATGCGGTTCAGCGACGAGGACGTCCTGCTGGCCATGGAGGTGGTCCGGGAAGGGCTGGACGTCCTGGTGGCCACGAACGGGGGATACGCGAAACGCACCCCGATCGAGGAATACCCGGTGCAGGGCCGGGGAGGTAAGGGCGTGCTGACTGCGAAGATCACCGAGCGCCGCGGTGGTCTGGTCGGCGCTGTGGTGATCCACCCGGACGACGAGCTGTTCGCGATCACCAGCAACGGTGGCGTCATCCGGACTCCGGTGAAGCCTGTACGCCGTACGCGTGACCGGAACACAATGGGGGTCAAGCTGATGGACCTCCCTGACGGCGTGACTATCGTGGCGATTGCTCGCAATGCCGACGAGCCTGACGAACAGGACTAGTTGATGACGGAGACACAGGCGAAGTCGGGGAACAAGGGGACCTCGGCCAACCCGGTCGACGAGGAGGCCGCCGCGAAGGGCGGCGCACCAGCGACCGGCCGCGCGGCCGTGGGCCGGGCAACCGTCCCCGCCGACGCGCCTGCCCCGAAGTTCACCCGGGCGCCCGGTATGGTGCCGCCGCCGGACTCCCCCGGCGACGATTCGGGGGCGAGCGACAAGACCGAGACATCCGGCATCGACGCGCCCACCTCCGCGGCGGCTCCGGCCGTGGCGGCGGGCAGTGCGGCCCGTCCGGCGACGACCCAGCCGATCAGGACCGGCGGCGGGCAGCCGGCGCCCGGCAGCAGCGCCGTCACGGGCACCCTGCCGCGCATCGGGGGCGGCATCATGGCCAGGCCCCAGCCGGACGGCGCCCGTCCGGCCGGCGCGGGCCGTCCCGCCAGTGGTGGCGGGTTGCCGCCGGGGGTGGCCGGTGCGGCGGCCGTCGGGGCCGCCCGCGTGGGTGACGCCGTACGCGCGGCGCGTACGTCGGTCAGTTCGGCCGCGTCGCGTGGGCCTCGCCGGGCCCGGCTGAACCTCAAGCGGATCGACCCGTGGTCCGTGATGAAGTTCGCGTTCGCCGTCTCCGTGGTGCTCTTCATCGTGGTGGTCGTGGCCACCTCGGTGCTCTATCTGGCGCTGGACGCGATGGGCGTGTTCCAGAGCGTCAACGACAGCCTGACCGACCTGGTGGCCGCCGGCGGGCAGAGCAGCAGCAGTTTCCAGATCACCGCCAAGGGTGTGATCCTGAGTTCCGCCCTGATCGGCCTGGTCAACGTCGTCCTGTTCACCGCGCTGGCCACTCTCGGCGCGTTCGTCTACAACGTCTGCGCCGACCTGGTCGGCGGGATCGAGCTGACGCTCGCCGAGCGGGACTGACCGCGTCCAACACCGGGGCGCGCCGCGTAAAGCGGTCGCCCCGGTGTCGTGCGTCCGGGTAGTTTCGGGGGGGTACGGCGGGGGCGCGCGGCGCTCGGCGGCCCCCGATTTGGGGGGCGGCGGGCGAATGCGTTAACCTTGGCCGTCGCCACGCGGGGCTATAGCTCAGTCGGTTAGAGCGCAGAGCTGATAACTCTGAGGTCGCTGGTTCGATTCCAGCTAGCCCCACCGCACATCGTTCCGACGGCTGTCGAGCGCAAGGGGTCGCCCCATGTTCAAGAAGCTTCTGATTCTGGCCGGCGTCGTCGGTGTGGCTGCCCTGGTTGTCCGGAAGGTCAGGGCTTCGAACGACGAGCGGGCCCTGTGGCACGAGGCGACCACCGCTCCCGATCTGCGCTGACCGTCTCTTCGACTGCCAGCTCCGGGCGGTTCTGCCCGCCCTCGGGGCCCTAGCTCAACTGGCAGAGCACTGCCTTTGCAAGGCAGGGGTTAGGGGTTCGAGTCCCCTGGGCTCCACCGACCGCACCATTGTGCGAACCGGTCGTTCATGGTGAGTGCCCCCGTCCGGGTTGGGCGGGGGCTTCGCCATCCTCGGACTCGCATCATGATCTTGATACGCCCGTGCCGCTGGCAATGACGATCTTCTAGATGAACAGCAGTTGGGCGCCGTCGGTCTTCTCGATGAAGTCGGCCGCGTTGATGATGCCCTCGACGCCCTCGTAGAGATCCTCCATGCTCAGGTGCATCATGTCGGCGGACATCCGGCACGCCCACAGGTGACCGCCGGAGGCAACGATCTGCTCCAGGAACTCGGGCACCTCGGGCACGCCCACCTCGGCGATCTGCTTCTTCATCTGGTGGGTGGCCACAGCGGTCATCCCGGGCAGGCCGCCGATCCCCTGCGGCAGGTGGGTGGCGGTGTTACCCAGCATCGTGAACTTCAGATTGCCCATCCGCGACTTCGTGATCATGTCGAAGCCCCAGAAGGTGAAGAACAGGTGCGTCTCGACGCCCTCGCCGAGGGCGGCGTTGGCGAGGATGAGGCCAGGGTAGGCCATGTCGAGGGTGCCCTTGGAACAGATGATCGCGAGCTTGCGACCGGTGGTGGCGTCGTCGTCGAAGTTCGGGACGATCGCGGGTGCGGGGTTGGTCGTGGTCATGGCGGTGCTCCGTTCAGACGCAGCCGTGCGGTTTGGGCAGGCCGGCGATGTAGGCCATCTTCTTGGCTGGTTTCTTGGGGAACAGCGTGAAGAGTTCCTTGGTGGGGATCCCGCCCAGCGTGGAGACCCGGCGCAGGGTGGCGGTCTCGCCCTGGGTGGCGTAGTCGGCACGAAGGAAGGTGAGCACCTTGAAGTGCGCGTCGGTCAGGTCGATACCGATCTGGGCGGCCAGCTGCTTGGCCAGGTCGGCGTCCCATTCGTCGTAGCTGGTCAGGAAGCCTTCGTCGTCGACGTGGATGTCGCGGCCGGCGATGGTGGTGACGGGCATGGCTGTCTCACTCCTGGGTTTTCGGGTGGTGTTTGCCGGCCATGGACATGTGAGCCGGCAACGGGATCGGGCGCCCGGGCAGCAGGAGATTCCAGTACATCCAGCGGAACGCGAGCTTGCCCCAGTGGTTCACGGCCGCCTCGTCGAGCAGCCGGAACGGGCCGGCAAACGGCACCGGGTAGCTGCCCGGCAGGGGTTCGGTGTCGTAGTTGAAGTCGATGAGCAGCGCTTTGCCGTCGCCGGACTCGACGAAGCAGTTGGCGTGCCCGTCGAAGCTACCGGTCATCGGCCTGCCGGCGGCGTGCTCGACGAAGTTGTCGGCGAACACCTCGACGGAGAAGTGCGCGACCGACCCGGCCTTGGAGGTCGGGATGTCGCTGGCGTCGCCGAGGGCGAAGACGTTGTCGTACGCCTTGGCGAGCATGGTGTGCCGGTCGACCGGGACCAGGTTCAGTTCGTTGCCCAGCGCGGAGCGGGCCACGTAGTCGGCGCCCATGTTCAACGGCACGGTGACCAGCAGGTCGAAACCGATCTCCCGCTCGTCGTACGACACCAGCGTGGTGTCGTCGATGCGTTCGACCAGGAAGTCAGGTTCGACCGTGATCTTCCGGTCGTCCAGCATCGACTCGAGCCGCGCGGAGGCGACCGGTTTGGTGAACGCCCCCGGCAGCGGAGTGGCGTAGACCAGTTCGACGCGGTCCCGCATGCCCCGCCGGCGGAAGTAGGCGTCGGCGAGGAAGGCGAACTCCAGCGGCGCGACCGGGCACTTGATCGGCATGTCGGTGATGTGCACGACCAGTCGGCCACCGTCGAAGGCGTCGAGGGCCTTCGCCAGCGCCAGGGCGCCGTCGTAGGTGTAGAAGTCGAAGATTCGCTCACGCCAGTGCCCGCCGTCGAGCATGCCCGGGGTCTGGTCCGGCCGCGGAGTGACGCCGGTGGCGATCACCAGGTAGTCGTAGGGCAGCGACCGGCCGTCGGACAACAGCACCCGATTGTCCGCCGCGGCCACCCGGTCGACCTCGCCGCGGATCAGCTCCACCCCGTCGGCGATCAGCGGCCGGGTCGGCTTGACCACCTGCTCGGGCGTATACCTGCCGAACGGTAGGAACAGGTACCCCGGTTGGTAGTAGTGGGTGTCGCTGGGCTCCACCACGGTGATCTGCCAGTCCGCGCGTGCCAGCCGGTGACGCAGCTTGTTGACCACCATCGTGCCGGCCGTGCCGGCCCCCAGGACGAGCAGCCGTCGCATGGTGTCCACCCTCCCGCCGATCTCTTATACCCCTCACGGTATTGGCGGGTCGGGCTACCGCGTAGGGGACTTGGTCCCGTTCAGGGCAGGACCAGCGGGTCGGACGGAATGCGCCGGCATCGCCGTGCCTCGTCCCACGTCCGGCAGCTCGACGACGATCTGCGCCGGGAAGGCGTTGTGGAGCACCTCGGGTGCGCTGCCGTACCGGTCATTCGGCCGGGTCGGTGACGCCGGATGCGCGGAGCAGCGCGAGCAGGCCGTGGCCGTCCTCGACGACGGCGTCCGGGGCGAGTTCGGGCAGGGGCTCCTCGCGGTCGGTGCGCGGCGAGCGCATCAGCACCGCCGCCCCGATGCCGGCGCGGCGGGCGCAGGCGACGTCGCG
Organism: Micromonospora sp. NPDC057141; assembly: GCF_042670805.1. Lineage (NCBI taxonomy): Bacteria > Bacillati > Actinomycetota > Actinomycetes > Micromonosporales > Micromonosporaceae > Micromonospora > Micromonospora sp. NPDC057141. The sequence goes on from NZ_JBHUVA010000069.1 coordinate 24,556, forward strand.
GTGCCGGCTGTCGCCGACGAACCAGCAGCCGGCGACCGGCACGCCGAGCGCCCGGGCGGCGAGCCGGGCCAGCTCCGGGTTCGGCTTACGCACGCCCGCCTCGTCGCTGTAGAGCTGCGCGGTGAACAGCTCGCCGAGGCCGGCGGCGGCCAGGAAGTCCCGTGGGGCGGCACCGCAGGTGGTGTTGCTGACGACCGCGAGCGGGAGGCCGGCACGCGCGGCGGCGGTGAGGGCGGCGGGGATGCCGGGGCGCACGGCCCATCGGGCGTGCCAGGTCCAGGCGTACGCCAGCGGGGTCGCCTCCCGGTCGACGGCGGCCCGGGCCGGGGCCGGCCAGCCGCCGGTGACGAACCTCGCCCACACCTGCCGGTGGTCCAGCTCGACGGGATGCTCGCCGACGCTCTCCTCGTCCCGCCACAGCCCGTACGCCCGGTCCCCGGCGGCCAGGTCGCAGGCGATCTGCTCGGCGGGGACCGCGCCGTCGACGAGCCGGAACAGCCGCTCGACCAGCTCGGGTGGGTTCGGTGGCTGCGGTGGGGAGTCCGCGAGGACGCCGCCGAAGTCGAGCAGAAGCGCGCGGGGTGTCCGGAGCATGCCCGCATCTTCGCGTACCGGTGGGGAGAGGTGAAGGGGCGAGCCGGTGGTCCCGGTGCGGGCAGGTTAGCGTCAGGGGGGTGAGCACCGGATCCCCGCGCGTCCTGCCCGTCGCGAGCGGCATCGCCGAAGCCGCCTCGGTCCTGCGGGCCGGAGGGCTGGTGGCGTTCCCCACCGAGACCGTCTACGGGCTGGGCGCGAACGCCCTCGACGCCCGCGCGGCGGCCCGGATCTTCGCGGCGAAGCAGCGGCCGAGCTTCGACCCGCTGATCACCCATCTGGCCGACGCGGCCGACCTGACCGCGCTGGTGGGGCCGGTGCCGGAGGCGGTGGCGGCGCTGGCCGAGCGGTTCTGGCCGGGGCCGCTGACGCTGATCGTGGATCGTCCCGCCGCTATCCCGCCGATCGTCACCTCCGGGCTGGAGACGATGGCCGTGCGGGTGCCGGACGAGGCGTCCGCGCGGGCGCTGATCGCGGCGGCGGGGGTGCCGGTGGCCGCGCCGAGCGCCAACCGGTTCGGCCAGCTCAGCCCCACCCGGGCCGAGCACGTGGTGGCCGGGCTGGGCGGCGCGGTCGACGTGGTGCTCGACGGCGGGCCGACCCGGTGCGGCATCGAATCGACCATCGTGGACGCCCGGGGCGGGCGGCCGGTGGTCCTGCGGCTCGGCGCGCTGCCGGTGGAGGCGCTGGTGGAGGCGGTCGGCCCGGTGACCGTACGCCCGGGCAGTTCCGGCCAGCCGGTGGCACCCGGGACGCTGGCCGCGCACTACGCCCCGCGTACCCCGTTGCGGGTGGTGGGCGGTGCGGAGCCAGCGGCCGGCGACGGCGCCCGGCGGGGTCTGCTGGCCTTCCGGGAACGGCCGGCGGCCGGCGACTGGGCGGCGGTCGAGGTGCTGTCGCCCGGGGGCGACCTGACGGTGGCGGCTGCCCGGCTCTTCGACGCGCTGCACCGGCTCGACGCGGCCGGGGTGACCGAGATCGTCGCGGAGCGGGTGCCGGACGTCGGCGTGGGGCGGGCGGTCAACGACCGGCTGGGTCGGGCGGCGGCGACCTGGCGGCCGGGCGGCTGACCCGGGGCTTGCTCCCGCCGCCTGGCTCAGGGGTGAGCAGGGGGCCCTTCTCTACCGGAGGCGTTGACAAGGGGCCCTTCCTTATTCAGCAGGCGGGTCAGGGTGCCGTTGGCGAAGGTCGCGCCGAGCGCCGAGCCGGCGGCGATGGTCCAGCCGACCGGCCCGAGCGGGGTGCAGCCGAAGAACTGGCTGACCCCGGGCGTCTGCACCACGAGCACCAGCGCCCCGACGGAGGCGGCGGTCGACACGAGCACCGTCGGGCTGGTGCCGCCGGCCAGCACGGTCTGCCCGAGCTGGGTGCCGACGAGCGAGGCGAGCGCTACCGTACCGGCCCGCTGCCGTCGCCCCGTGTACCGGGCGAGCGTCCAGCCCACCGTCGCGCCCAGCGTGGTGGACGCCGCCCGCAGCGCGATCTCCCGGGTCAGGGTCTCGCCGAGCGAACTGTCCGGGCCCTCCCGCAGCAGGTGGTCGGCGTGGCCGTCGCCGGGCGGCCGGACGGCGATGGCCAGCGCCGGCGCCAGGTCGGTGAGCAGGTTGACCAGGAGCAGTTGCCGCCCGTTGAGCGCGGATCGGCCGGTGCTGGCCGCGCTCAGCACGCTGAACGCGATCTCGCCGAGGTTGCCGCCGACGAGGATGCTCAGCGCGTGCCGGACGGACGACCACATGGCCCGCCCTTCGGCGAGGGTGGCGATGATGGTCTCCAGCCGGTCGTCGGTGACGACCAGGTCGGCGGCGGCGCGAGCGGCGGGGGTGCCCTTCTGGCCGAGGGCGATGCCGACGTCGGCGAGCCGGATCGCCGGGGCGTCGTTGGCGCCGTCGCCGGTCATCGCCACCGTCCGCCCGTTGCGCTGTAACGCCTGGATGATGCGTACCTTGTGGGCGGGGGTGCAGCGGGCCACCACGTCGGTGCGGGCCAGCCGTTCGGCGAGCGCGTCGTCGTCGAGCCGGTCCAGGTCGGTGGCGGTGGCCACCCGCTGCGCGCCGTGGTCGGGGCTGATGATGGCGGCGATCGCCTCGGCCGTCGCCGGGTGGTCCCCGGTGATCATGATGGTGTGCACGCCGGCCTGCCGGATCCGGCGGACGGCGGGCGCGGCGGACTCGCGTACCCCGTCGGCGAGGGCCAGCAGGCCGACGAAGACGAGGCCCGTCACCTCGTCGTCGGTCACCGTCTCGGCGGTGACGGGACGCTCGGCGACAGCCAGGATCCGGTGCCCGGCGCCGGCCCGCTCGGCGAGCATCCGGTGCAGCTCGTCCCGGCCGGCGTCGTCCAGCGGCCGGTCGTGCCCGTCGGCGGTGCGCCGGGCGGCGCAGCGCGGCACCACCGTCTCCGGGGCGCCCTTGACGCTGAGCAGCCGCCCGTCGCCGGCCCGGCCGACGGTGGCGTGGTAGCCCCGGGACGGCTCGAACGGCAGGCCGCCCACCGCGTGCCAGCCGTCCGCGCCGGCCCGCTCGTCGACGCCGGCCACCGCCGCGCCCCGGCGTACCGCCCGGTCGGTCTGCTGGGGCAGCTCGTCCGGGTCGCCGGCCGGGGTGGCGCGCAGCGCGGTGGCCAGGGTCAGCCGCAGCGACTCGTCCAGCTCCTCCGGCGCGGCGTACCGGGTGCCGCTGCCGTCGCCGACGCCGGCCAGCAGCAGCTTGCCCTCGGTGAGGGTGCCGGTCTTGTCGAAGCACAGCACGTCGACGCGGCCCAACGCCTCGATGGTGCGCGGGTTGCGGACCAGCGCGCCGTGCTCGGCCAACCGCCGGGCGGCGGCGAGCTGGGCGGCGCTGACCAGGAACGGCAGGCCCTCCGGCACCGACGCCACCGCCAGGTTCGCGGCGGTCGCCGCCGTCTCCGCCAGGGGTACGCCGCGCAGCAGCCCCGCCCCGACCACCGCCACCGCCGACCCGGCGGCCAACGGGACGGCCAACTTGGTCAGCTTGCCGAGCCGGGCCTCCACCCCGCTGGCCGGGGGCGACTGCCGGGCCAGCGCCAGGCTGCGTCCGGCCTCGGTGTCCGCGCCGGTGGCGACCACGACGGCGGTGCCGTGGCCGGTGGCGATGGTGGTGCCCTCGTACAGCATGGAGCGCCGGTCGGCGACGGCGGCGGCGACCACCGGGTCGGCGGACTTGCCCACCGGCAGCGACTCGCCGGTCAGCGACGACTCGTCGGCCTCCAACCCGTCGGTCGCGAGCACCCGACAGTCCGCCGGCACGGCGTCGCCGGGGCCGAGCACGATCACGTCCCCCGGGACCAGTTCCTCGGCGGCGACGGTCCGCTCCGCGCCGCCGCGGCGGACCAGGGCGGTGACCGCCGAACGGGACAGCAGCCCGGCCAGCGACCGTTCGGTGTTGCGCTGGTGGACGGCCCCGATCAGCGCGGACCCGCCGACCACCCCGCCGACGAGGGCCGCGTCGACCAGCGAGCCGAAGGTCGCGGAGAGGACCGCACCGGCGGCGAGCACGGGGGTGAGCGGGTTGGCCAACTCGTCGACGAACGCGCGGAGCAGCCCGGACGGGCCCGGCGTGTCCCCGGTGCGGCCGACCAGGCGGCGTTGCGCCTCGGCGTCGTCGAGACCGTCGGCGCCGCTGTCGAGCTGGCGGAGCACCCCGTCGGCCGGCATCAGGTGCCACGGCGTCGGGGCCGGCGGCGACGTGTCCGTCCGGTCCGGCAGCCGTCCCGCCCGCCACACCCCGTGCAGGAAGGCCAGGGCGGCTGCCCCGTTCACGGCGGCCAGCGTCCGGCCCGGCAGCTGCCGGGGGTCGGCGGTGAACGCGCCGAGCGCCCCCAGCCCGGTGCCGGCCATCGACAGCCGGATGCTCTGCGCGGTCATCCGGCGGGCCACCCCCGCCGCCTCGACGATCAGGGCGGCGACCTGCAGGTCGGTGCCGACCAGCAGGTGCGCGCCCCACGGCGGCAGGTCGTCGGGCCCGGCCACCCCGAGCCCGCAGTCGGACGCCCCCAGCGCCACCCGGTCGGCGGAGAGCAGCAGCACCACCGCGCCGTCGCGCTGCAACTGGCGCACGGTGTCGGCGGTCCGTGGGCCGCCGGGCAGGACGGCGTCGGAGAAGGCGTACCGGCCGTCGTCGTCACCGGCGACCACCAGCCGCAGGCCGGCCTGCCGGGCGGCGGTGGGCAGGGCGTCCACCCCGGGGGCGGGCTCCGGCACCACCCGGAGCAGGGCCACGAGGCGGTCCGCCTCGGCGAGGCCGAGCAGCGTGCCGCCGCCCTCGCGCAGTCGCCGACTGTCGTCGGTGTCGCCCGGGTCGGTCGCGCCGACGGCGTCCAGCGGGCCGAGCCGCCACCCGTCGGCACACCGCAGCCGGCCCGGGGCGGCCGGGTCGAACAGCGCGAAGGCGCGGGCGGCCACCTGCCCGGTGTCCGCCCCGGGCAGCGGGGCGAGGTCGGCGAGCACGGCCCGCTGCGACCCGAGCACGGCGGCGTCCAGCACCACCGTGTCGATCCGGTCCAGTTCCCGCAGCACGCTGCGGTCCATGGCGATCACGCCGCGCCGGGCGAGCATGCGGCCGAGTTGGGCGGCGTACCCCTCGCGGCCGCTGCCCGGGGCCTTGGGCAGGCTGGAGAGCCCGAGCGCGGCGGCCCGCTTGCCCCCGACCACCGGCACCGCCGCCGCTGCGGCTGCCGTGCCCGCCGCCAGCATCCGGGAGACGAAACGTTCGGCGGGCCCGTCCGGTTTCGGGTTCGGGCGCTCGGCGGCCGTGATCCGGGCGACGGCCCGGTCCGGGTCGCCGGTGAGCCGGGGCTCCGCCTTCGTCCAGGCGGTGAGCTGGGCGCGGGCCTCGCCCCACTGCACGACCCGCTGCGCGCCGTCCAGCACGATGCCGGCCCAGCCGCCGGTGAGGCCCTGCACGACCGCCTCCGCGAGCGGGAACAGGACGTCGGCGCGCGGGTCGGCGCGCAGCCCCCGGCTGGCGAGGGCGTGCAGCTTCGGGTGCAGGTCGACGGCGGTGAGCAGGCCGGACACCTCGGCCGGGACCGGGGTGAACGGCAGGACCCGGGTGGCCGCCGAGATGGTCAGGCCGAGCGCGTCGGAGACCAGCGCACCGAGGGTGCGGGGGGTGCGCGGCCCCTCCTCGGGCGGGTGCGGGGGCGGGATCTCCGGGTCGGGCTCGTGGTCGCAGGTGCGTTCGCAGCGGGCGATCGTGGTGATGAGGTCGCGCAGCTTGGGCTCCGGTTCCTCGACGGCCACGACCACCCGGCCGGAGTGCGCGTTCACCCGCGCCCAGGTCACCCCGGGCAGCCGCTCCAGCAGTCGCTCCACCTGACGGGCGAGCCGGTCGCCGCCGTCCTGGCCGACGCCGTGCACCTCGATGTGGTGGCGGCCCGGCCGGGACCAGACCCGGCGGCTGGTCAGGCCCGCCGCCCGGGCCAGCCGGGTCGCGGCGACGCCGACGCTCCGGGAGGCGTCGCCCACCAGGTGCGGCACCGCCCGGGACGGGTCGCCGACCAGGGGAATCGTCACCGACGGCAGGAGGCGGCCGGCCAGCCGGCCCCACGAGGTCATCGAGCGGTACGGCCGGAGCGCCGCTGGCCGGCTTCCCCGGTGCCGCCGCTGCTCCCGCCGTACGCCATCTCGCCTCCCACGCTCGGTCCCGGCGGGCTGACTTCCCGCCCCTCCGGGCGTCATGCCCCCTTCGTCCGGGAAGTTCTGCCGTCGCTGGCGGCGAGGTTCCTCCGCCGCTGCGGGCATGGACGGGGCCGACGGTGGAACGCGGCTCGGGTCATGGCCAGCGCGGACGAACAGGGGAGGCCGGGATGAGCATGATCACGCGACACCTCAGCGGGGTGCACGAGATGGTGCGGACGTACAGCCGTCGGGTGGAGGTGCCGATGCTGGGCGAGGTGGCGGTGCCGCCGCCGGACAAGGTGGCCTACTACGCGGGCCTCGGGGTGCTCGCCGCGCTCCAGGTCATCGAGTGGCCGCTCGCCCTGGTCATCACCGCTGGCCACCTGCTCGCCGACCAGCACCTGTCCGGACTGGCGAGGGGGGTAGGGGAGGCGCTGGAATCGGCCTGAACCCGCCGGGCGCCCGCCGAGCCTGATCCCGCCCGGCGTGCTCGCCCGGCGTGCGAGCCTGGTCACGTCCAGCTTGACCTGAATCCGGGTTGAAGTCGCAGGCTGGGCGCATGCTGATCGAACTGCTCAGGATCGAGGTGGGCCGGGAACGACCGGCCGGCCGCCGGCGGCGGGAGCGTCCCGTCCCGCCACCGGCATGGGTCTTCCGCACGGCCGGCCGGCGGTGACCGCCGTCGCGCCCCCAGCCGCCCCGGGGCACCTGTTCGCCCCCGCGCTGCGCGCCATGACGGTGGGCGTGGTGGCGCTGGTGTCGCTGCTGGCCTTCGAGGCGCTGGCCGTCGGCACCGCCATGCCCACCGTCGCCCGCAGCCTCGACGGGTTGCCCCTGTACGGGCTCGCGTTCGGCGGCACCTTCGCCTCCGGCGTGGTGGGGATGGTCGTCTCCGGGGCGTGGTGCGACGCGCGCGGTCCCCGGGGCCCGGTGTGGCACGGGGTGGGCTGGTTCGTGGCCGGGCTGCTCGTCGCCGGCACCGCGTCGACGATGGGCGTGCTCGTGGCGGGCCGGATGGTGCAGGGCTTCGGTTCGGGCCTGCTGTCGGTGGCGCTCTACGTGGTGGTGGGGCGGGCGTATCCGGAGGCGCTGCACCGGCGGATCTTTGCCGCGTTCGCGGCCGCGTGGGTCATCCCGTCGCTGGTCGGACCGGCGATCGCCGGGCTGGTCGTCGAGCACCTCGGCTGGCGGTGGGTCTTCCTGGCGGTGCCGGCGGTAGCGGTGCCGGCGGTGCTGCTCGTCCAGCCCGGCCTGCGGACCCTCGAACCGTCCGCCGTCGCCCGACCGTCGACCGGTGCGGCGGCCCGGGTCGGCTGGGCCTGCGGGGCGGGGGCGAGCGCCGCACTGCTGCACTACGGGGGGCAGCAGCGCGGCGTGCTCGCGGTCGGCCTGGTGGGTGCCGCGCTCGCCGGCCTGCTCTGCTGCGCCCCACGCCTGCTACCGGCGGGCTTCCTGCGGGCCGGTCGGGGCCTGCCCACGGTGGTGGGGCTGCGCGGGCTGGCCTCGGCCGCGTTCGCCGGTGCCGAGGTGGTGATCCCGCTGATGCTCTCCCGGGAGCGCGGGCTCACGCCGACCGGCGCGGGCCTGGTCCTCACCGTCGGCGCGCTCTCCTGGTCGGCCGGATCCTGGTTGCAGGGCCGGCTGCCCGCGTCCCGGTCGTCCGCCACGCTGGTCCGCGCGGGGCTTGCCTGCATCACCGGTGGGACCGCCACGGTGGCGCTCGCGGTGTGGCCGGCGGTGCCGCTGCCGGTGTGCGTGCTCGGCTGGGCCGCCGCCGGGCTCGGGATGGGGCTGCTCTACCCGTCGCTGTCGGTGCTCACCCTGGAACTGTCCGCCCCCGGCGAGCAGGGTCGCAACAGTTCCTCCCTGCAACTGGGCGACTCGCTCTTCGCGGCGACCGTGCTGGCGCTGACCGGAGCGGTGCTCGCGGCGGGCGCGGCCCCCGGCCGGTCGAGCTACGCGGTGACCCTGGTGCTGGCAGCCGGCCTGGCCGGGCTGGGCGTCCTGCTCGCCGGCCGGGTGATCCCCGCGCTCCCGGCAGCGCTGGCCCCGCGCTCCCGGCAGTGAGATCCCCGGCGTGGTGTGCGGTCACGACCCGGCGGGCCGGCCTGTCGGGCCGGTGGACGACACCACCCCGCCGCCACGTACGGGGGAACCGACCGTAGATGAGAAGTCTCCCCGTTCGACGTCTGCCTACCGTGACGCCATGTTGGTCCTCGTCTCCACCGTGATCCTCTACGTCGCCGGTTTCGTCTTCCTCTACGGGGTGATCCGGCTCGCCGTACGGCACGCCCTCGAAGACCTGGAGGCCCGCCGGCCCGGCCTGCTGCGCTCCCAGGAGGTCGCCGCCGCGCAGGACCGGACGTTCGTTCGGGAGAACCCGTTCGTCGCGAACGGCTGACCCGGAGCCGGTCCCCACGGGACCGGCCCACTCCCCGGCGGGGCGGGGGCGCCCTGCGGGGCCGGGCCGGGCACGGGGCCGGGCCGGCCCCGCGGTGGCATCACCGACTCGGTGGCAGGCGTCGCCGGCCCGGCTGAGGCGTTGGCCCAGTCCTCTTGTCGGGGCGTCCCGCGAACGGTCGGCGTCCGGGGGTGCGAGGATCGCAGCCGTGATGGGAACGCTGGAGACCGAGCCCGCCCGGAGTCGATCGGACCTGTTGGCGCCCCCGGTGGCCACCGCGATCGGCCGGTGGCCCGCCGACGCGCCGGTGGACGTCGGCCAGGTGCTGGTCGCGCCGATCGACGCGAACCTCGCGGACACCGCCGCGTTCTGCGCCGCGTATGAAGTGGGGCTGGACGTGTCGGCGAACTGTGTCGTGGTCGCCGGGAAGCGCGGGAGCGAGATCCGGTACGCCGCCTGTGTCGTCCTCGCCACCACCCGCGCCGACGTCAACGGGGTGGCCCGCAGGGCGCTGGACGTACGCAAGGCGAGCTTCGCCCCGATGGCCGAGGCGGTCGAGCTGACGGGCATGGGGTACGGCGGGATCACCCCGATCGGACTGCCCGAGGACTGGCCGATCCTGGTCGACGCGCGGGTGGTCGCCGCCCCGTACGTGATCGTCGGCTCAGGGGTGCGGCACAGCAAGATCGCCCTGCCCGGGCCGGCGCTCGGCGCGCTTCCCGGCGCCCGGGTGGTGGAGGGGCTGGCCAGGCCCGCTCAGCCCGCGGCGTAGAGGTCCGGCTGGGCCCGATCCCGCCCAGCTCACGGTGTGGATCGATGTCGTTTCACGTGGAACGTGATCGACGCCGATCGCTCGCTGGCGGGTCGTGATCCCGGGCGATCAGGATTCCCGCTGCTCGACCTCACGCAGGGCGGCGAGCAGGGTCTCCGGCTCCTGGGCGCCGGTGACGGCGTACTTCCCGGCCAGCACGAAGGTCGGGACGCTGGAGACGCCGAGCTCGCGCGCGGCGGCCAGGTCGGCCGCCACCTCGCGGCGACCGAGGTTCGACTCCAGATGGTCCCGGGTCTCGGCCTCGCCCAGGCCGACCTCGGTGGCCAGCTTGACCAGGGCGTCCCTCGCGCCGACGTCGATGCCGTCGGCGAAGTGCGCCCGGTAGAGCGCCTCCACCAGCTCGGCGGAGCGGCCCCGCTCGGCGGCGAACCGGATCAGCCGGTGCGCCTCGAAAGTGTTGGCGTGCACCGCGCGGTCGAACCGCATGTCGAGCCCCACGCCGGCGGCGACCCGGGTCACCTGGGCGGCCATGCCCTCGGCCCGCTCCCGGCCGCCGAACTTCGCGGCCAGCGCCTCCACCAGCGGCTTCGGCTCGGAAACCGGCGTCGGGTCGAGCTGGAACGGCCGGTATCGGATGGTCACCTCACCGCCGTACGACTTCAGCGCCTGCTCCAACCGGTGCTTGCCGATCCAGCACCAGGGGCAGACGACGTCGGCGTAGATCTCGATCTCCATGACCAGCGACAACCCGTTGATCAGGAGATCTGTTCCCGAACCTGGCGCTTGAGCCTGGCCAGGATGGCCGTGCCGCCCCGGACGCGCAGCGGGCTGATCGCCTGCGCCAGCCCCATCCGCTGGTAGAGGTCGTCCGGCACGGCGAGCACCTCGTCGGCGTTCGCCCCCGCCAGCCCTTCGGCGAGGATGCCGGCGAAGGCGCGCGTCGTCGGCGCCTCCGGCGGGCAGTCGAACCAGGTGGTCACCGTCCGGTCCGGGTTCACCTCGGCACGCAGGAAGAACGCGGTCTGGCACTCGGGAACCTGCTCCATGCCCTCCCGGCCGGCGAGTTCCTCGGGCAGCGGCGGGATGACGTCGGCGTACTCCAGCAGGATCTCCAGCACCAGTTCGCGAGGTGTGTCTGCGAGCTCGTCGACGATCTCGGCCAGCTTGGTCGGCATCTCGGGCATCCGTCCAGGCTACCGGCGGTCAAGAAGGGGCCCCTGCGCTACCGGAGGCGTTAACAGGGGGCCCCTCCTTTCACCCGGTCGGGGCCTGCTCGCTGATGTCGCTGAGGGCGGAGTCGGGGTCGAGCTGCATGGCGAGGTCGCCGAGGGAGACGATGCCGACGAGCTTGCGTTCGCTGTCGCACACCAGGATGCGCCGGATGCCGCGCTCCCGCATCAGCGACGCCGCCTCCCCGGCGGTCGCGTGTTGCTCGATCATCACCACCTCCCGGGTGATGATCGAGCCGATCGTGGTGGCGGCCGGATCGCTGCGCTCGGCCACCGCCCGGACCACGATGTCGCGGTCGGTCAGCATGCCGGCGAGGCTCGCGCCGTCGGTGACCACCACGTCGCCGATGTCCGCCTCCTTCATCACCCTGGCCGCCTCGTCCAGAGCGGTCTCCGCGGACAGGTAGACCACCTGCTTGGTCATCACGTCGCTGACCCGGTAACCGGTCATGGGAGCCTCCGAATACACACCTGCGCCGATCGCTAACCGGTACCCGGTGCGCCGCTCGCTACACCAGACCGCCCCGGGCGCGCAGCGCCGCGTCGAGCTGCGGCCCCTTCCCGGCCGCCACCAGGTGTACGTCGCACGGCGCGACCGCCGCCGGCCACCTCAGGCCCCGGTCGTCGTGGTGCTGCTCGGCGATGGCGGCGACCGCCCGGGACACTCCGATGCCTTGACATCCTCCTCGTCCTAAAGGACGAGGATTCCCTCCACGCTGCGTGTGGAACACGCGGCGTCCGGGTGGGTTACCGCTTCACTGCGCGGTGCCGGGACAGATCCCGGT